>DPMO01000113.1 GCA_003541445.1 Clostridiales bacterium
GCCCCGATGAGGCCGGCGAACTCGGGCGCCGAATCAGGGTCTACGGAGAAAACGGTCACCACGATCTGGACGTCGTTCCTGAAACCCTTCGGAAAGCGCGGTCGGAGGGGACGGTCGGTCAACCGCGCGGCGAGGATCGCCCTTTCGCTGGGGCGTCCCTCGCGGCGGAAGAAACTCCCGGGTATCCTCCCTACGGAGTACTGTCGTTCCTCCCAGTCCACGAGGAGCGGGAAGAAGTCGATACCCTCGCGGGGTTCACGGGAGGCCGTGGCGGTAGCCAGCACGACCGTGTCCCCGAAACGTACAAGCGCACTCCCGCCGGCTTGTCCGGCCACCTTGCCGGTCGTCACGACCAGGGGCCGGCCGGCGAACTGTATCTCGAAGCTTTCTGACATGGGCTGGAAAGCGCCTCCTCTGTATGGTTTACCGGGCTGCCGAATCTCAGCGCCTGAGACCCAGCTTCTCCAGGATGGCCCGGTAGCGTTCAACGTCGGTGTTCCGGAGGTAGTTCAGGAGGCGGCGCCGCTGCCCGACCATCTTCAGGAGCCCACGGCGGGAGTGATGGTCCTTCCGGTGCTCGCGAAGATGTTCGGTGAGTTCGTTTATCCGTCGGGTGAGTATCGCGACCTGAACCTCAGGGGAACCGGTGTCCGAGTCATGGAGCTTGAACTCTGAGATTATCTTCTGCTTGCTTTCCTTGCTGAGCAAGGACTTCACCTCCAGGGCTTCTCTCCTCCCCGCCGCCCAAGCGCGTCGCCGGAGGGGGCGGACGGCCT
Source organism: Clostridiales bacterium (assembly GCA_003541445.1). Classification (GTDB taxonomy): domain Bacteria; phylum Bacillota; class Sulfobacillia; order UBA995; family UBA9673; genus UBA9673. The sequence continues at coordinate 777 of DPMO01000113.1, forward strand.
AGGCCGCGGTTCACAGGGACGGCTCATTCTAACACCCCGACCTGACCCGGTGCAAGTTGAGGCCGGTCACCCCTGCCAAGGTCCACACCGAAGAAGGCGAGGGCCCTCTCCCTGTCCCGAGATATCTGGGCGGCCAGCTCCTCAGGGCTGGAGAAGGTCCTCTCCGCCCGGAGCCGCCTGTGGAAGAAGACCCTCACCCTCTCCCCGTAGCCCGGCGGCTCGCCCGCGAGGACGTGCACCTCCAGCCCTGGCGGGGTCCCTTCCCCGTCCGGCGGAGCGAAGGTGGGCCGGAAGCCGAGGTTGGCCACTGACGGAAGGGCCTGGGACAGGTCGTCGGGCGCGACGTCTCCCCGGGCCAACGAGCAGACGTACACACCGGTCGCCGGGCACAGGACCTCCCCCGGGTACTCCACGTTGGCCGTGGGGAAGCCCAGGCTCTGCCCGCGGCCGTACCCGCGCGAGACGGTGCCGACAAGGCTGTGCGGCCGCCCCAGCAAGAGGGTAGCCCGCTCGACGTCGCCTTCCCGTAGGGCCTGCCTCACAGCCGAGCTGGACACGACCTGACCCCGGATGCGCACCGCAGGGTGGATGATGACCTCGACCCCGGCGGCCTTCCCCAGTTCGGCCAGGAGGGCGGCGTCGCCTCGAGCACCCCGCCCGAACGTGAAGTTGAACCCCACGACAACGGCCTGGCAGCCGAGCGTCTCCACCAGCGTCTCCGTGAAGAACGGCTCCGGCTCGACCGCCGCCACCTGCTCGGTGAACTTGAGAGCGAGCACCCGCTGGGCTCCGGCCGCCTGAAGCAGGGCCGCCTTGTCGCCAAGGGTGGTGAGGAGGCCTCCTTTCCCGCCGTCCCGACGGACCACCCTGTCCGGATGAGGCCAGAACGTCACGGCGACCAGCGGCGCCTTGCGCTCGCGGGCCAGGACCAGCCCTCTTCTGAGGAGGCTTCTGTGTCCGACGTGCACCCCGTCGAAGACACCGATGGCCGCCACCGGCCGGTCGGACCCGACCGGCGGCGCCGCCTCCCAAGGCGAGGCGGCCCGGAGGCCCCGAGCCTCGGTCCCGCCCTTGACCTCGAGGAACTCCGTCTTGGCGTCCATATCTCGACCGCTGTCAGGACACCGGCTCAAACTCCCGGGCCTCCCCCTTTCGGCCCTGGCCGCAGGACCTTGCACGGCCTCAGCCATCTCCCGTCAAGCCTCGCCACAGCTACCAGGTTCCCGTCTTCCCCCAGCACTCTCACGAGGTGACTCCGCCCGGCCGGCCCGTCCGGGCCGGCCGCCCTCCCCGTCCTCCCGCCGGCGCCGGGCTCCACCACACCGGTCCACGGCACGCGCTCACCGTGGGCGACACGGGCCAGGTCCCGGCGAGACGGGCGGACACACGGAAGATGCGCCAGGGCATCCGCCGGCGCGACCGCCACCGCCTCGAGGTCCCCGCACCGGGCCGCCTCGGCGAACTCCTCCAGGGTGAGGGACGCTTCCAGGACGAAGCCTCCGACGCCCTCCCGCACGAGAAAGCCGAGATGGGCCCCTACGCCCAGGGCCCGTCCAAGGTCGTGGGCGAGGGTCCGCACGTACGTGCCTCTGGAGCACCGCACCCGCACCCGGGCGGCGGGGCAGCCGGCGGCCCCGCGGCCTTCGCCCGGGACGAAGTCCAGGAGCTCAAGGCGGTGGACGGTCACCGTCCTGGCCGGCCGCGCCACCTCCCGGCCTTCGCGCGCGGCACGGTACAGACGCTCTCCGTCCACCCTCACGGCCGAGACCATCGGAGGAACCTGCTTGATGACACCCTCGAAGCGCTGCAGGACCTCGGCCACGTCGCTCCGCGCGAGACGGGCCGCCGCCGCCGGCGAGCCGCCCACGACCGTCCCGCTGTGGTCCTGGGTGTCGGTCTCCTGTCCGAAACGGATCTCCGCGAGATAGGTCTTCGGCAGGTCGAGTAGGTACTCGGCCAGGCGGGTCACCGACGGCCCGACGAGCACAAGGAGCACCCCTGCCGCGGGAGGGTCCAACGTCCCCGCGTGCCCCACGCGGCGCTCCCCGGTCACCCGCCTCACGTACGAGACCACGTCGTGGGAGGTCATTCCGGGCGGCTTGCATAGGACGTAAAGCCCTTCGCTCCGACGGCCCCGGGCCGGCCGCCGGTCTCGGCGCACCTCCTGCCCGACACGGTCGGTCAAACCGGTCTCCCGCATGGCGACCAGACCGTCGCGTCCTCCTCCGGAGTCCCTGCACGCGGCCCGGCCTCTGCAGGCGGGCCCGCCGGCTCTTCCGCGAAGAGCTTCTTCGTCTCCTCGAGCACCCTTGAGAGGACTTCTTCGATTGTCCCCCTAAGGACGCACCCGGCCGCCTTGCGGTGCCCTCCCCCACCCAGGGCCGCCGCGACGGCGCCCACGTCGAAGTCCTTCTTCGACCGCAGGGCGACGCGGACCGCCCCGTCGGGCATCTCCTGCAGGAGGAAGCTCACATCGACGGAGTCGATCATCCGCGGGTAGCCTACGAGTCCCTCGACCTCGTCGTCTGTCGCTCCGCACTCCTCCAGCATCCGGCGGGTCACCACCACCCAGGCGATGCGCCCTCCGGCCGCAAAACTCAGGGTCTGAAGCATCCGCTGGACCAGCCGCAGACTGGACACCGTACGTGTGTCGTGGATGATCTCCCCCACCGGGCCCGGCTCGACACCCAGGTCGAGCAGCTCCGCCGCGAGGCGGTGCGTCTCGGCCGTCGTGTTCTCGAACCGGAACCCTCCCGTGTCGGTGCTGACCGCCACGTAGAGGCAAAGGGCCATCTCGCGGTCAAGGGCCACTCCCAGGGAAGCGATCACCGCCCTCACCTGTTCGGCCGCCGCGGACGCCTTGGGGTCGACATAGTTCACATGCCCGAACAAGGCGTTCGAGGGGTGATGGTCGATGTTCACGACAAGCGTCGCCTGACGGAGGTCATCCAGGCCCAGACCGGCCCGTCCCGGGTCAGAGCAGTCGATGAGAAAGATGCATTCGAATCCGGAGACAGGACGGTCCAGCGTGTCGAGAGCGACGATGTCCTGGAAGCCGGGAAGAAAACCGAACCTCTCGGGAGGCGGGGTGGGGGCGACGAGCGTCACCGACTTCCCGAGTCGCTCCAGGGCCCTCATCATGGCCAGGTTGGAGCCCAGGCTGTCCCCGTCGGGGAACTCGTGCAGAGCCAGGAGGAACGATGAACAGCCGCTCACCGCCCGGGCGACGTCAGGAGCCGTGTCGCCCCTCGCAGGGTTCAACGCGCGTCCTCCCCGTCATCCCCTGAAGACGCCTCCGGCCCACCCGGCGCTTTGCGAAGGCCCGACTCCCGGGACCCGAGCTGTCCGAGGATGGTCTGGATCCGGGTCCCCCGCTCTATGGAGTCGTCCAGGCGGAAGACCACTTCAGGGGTGTGCCGCAGCCGGATGCGGCGTCCGAGTTCCGAGCGCACGAACCCGGTCCCGCTCCTGAGCGCCTGCAGGGAGTCTTCCTTGTCCTTCTTCGAGCCCAGGACACTGACGAAGACCTTGGCCACGCGGGCGTCACGGGACAGCTCCACGTCCGTGACGCTCACGAACCCGAGCCGCGGGTCCTTGAAGCTCCGGAGGATGTCCGAGACCTCCTCCTTTATGGCCGTCCGCAACCTTTCCAGTCTGGCCGGGTCCATACCTTGACTCCACCTTCGAGGCCGGGATGCCCTACGGCCTCACTTCGCTCTCAGCGTATCTCGATAGACGCTTCTAGGACCTCGAACGGTCCGGCCCTTTCGGTCCAGGCGATCAGACTGTCCAGCAGACGCCGGCAGACCGTCTCGCTCCCCGAGACGCAGGCGACACCGAGTGTTGCCAGCTGCCAGGTCTCCTGCTCGTCAAGCTCGGCCACCGACACCCCGAACCGCGTTCGGAGTCTTGTCATCAGGCTTGAGACGACCTGCCGCTTGTCCTTGAGGGACCGAGCCTCCGGCAGATGGAGCCGGAGGAGACAGGTCCCGACGATCAAGCCGGGACCTCCTCCACGATGAAGGCCTCGATCACGTCCCCCACCTTCACGTCCTGGAAGTCCTCCAGACCGATGCCGCAGTCGAAGCCGGCCGAGATCTCGCGCTGGTCCTCCTTGAAGTGCTTCAGGGATGCTATCTTGCCCTCGTAGACGATCTTCCCGTCGCGGACGACCCTGACCTGGCTCTTCCTCGTGATCTTCCCGTCGGTCACGTGGCAGCCGGCCACGATTCCGACCTTGGGGATCCGGAAGAGCTCGCGGACCTCCGCGTGACCCAGGACCGTCTCCTTGAACTGCGGCGCCCGCAGTCCCTTCACGGCAGCCTTGATGTCGTTTATGGCGTCATAGATGACCCGGTAGGTCCGTATCTCCACGTTCTCCCGTTCCGCCGCCTGCCTGGCGCCGGCGTCCGGGGTGACGTTGAAGGCGATGATCATGGCTTCAGAGGCGGAAGCGAGCATGACGTCTGTCTCGGTCACGCCGCCCACCCCCGCGTGGATGACCTCGATTCCGACTTCAGGCTCCTCGAGCTTCCGCAGTGACTGCTTCACGGCCTCGAGCGATCCCTGGACATCGGCCTTGAGGACCAGGTTCAGCTGCCTTCTCTTGCCCTGTCGAACCTGGTCGAGAAGGTCGGACAGGGTCACCGTCGCCCGGGCGCCGAGCTCCTGTTCGCGACGACGCTCGTCGCGGTGGGCGGCGATCTCGCGGGCCATCTTCTCGTCGGCCAGGACCTCCAGGAGGTCGCCGGCCTCCGGCAGGTCGTCAAGACCCACGACCTCGACCGGTGTCGAGGGCCCGGCCTCCCGGAGGCGCTGCCCCTTGTCCCCGACCATGGCCCGCACCCGACCGGAACAGGACCCCACGACGAACGGGTCGCCTATCCTCAAGGTGCCCGTCTGGACCAGAACGGAGGCCACGGGACCCAGACCCTTGTCCAGCCGGGTCTCGATGACCGTCCCGCGCGCACGGCGGTTCGGGTTGGCCTTCAGGTCGGACATCTCCGCCACGAGCAGAATCATCTCCAGGAGGTCGTCTATCCCGGTGCCTTCCTTGGCCGACACCGGTACGACGATGGTGTCTCCCCCCCACTCCTCAGGGGTCAGCCCGTGCTCAGAGAGCTGCTTCTTGACCCGGTCGGGCAGAGCGTTCGGCTTGTCTATCTTGTTCAGGGCCACGATTATGGGGACCTTGGCCGCCCGGGCGTGGTTGATGGCCTCCACGGTCTGGGGCATGACCCCGTCATCGGCGGCCACGACGAGGACGGCGATGTCGGTGACCCGTGCTCCGCGGGCCCGCATGGCCGTGAAGGCCTCGTG
>DPMO01000114.1 GCA_003541445.1 Clostridiales bacterium
GGAATCGACGGGGGAACCGACGCGTTGTCACTTGCAACCGGCACCTGTCCCCAGCTTCCGACAACCACATCAGGTTAATGGGAGGGGACGGCCTTTGTCAATAGCTTCCTCGGTTGGATAGATGGACCCACGGAGGGAGGTTGGCCCAGAAGCCTGGCCCGTCCCGGCCCCGCTACGGGGTCTGTGCGGGCAGGGGAGAGGGGGTGCGCCTTGAGAAGGGCTTCCCCGCCTTGCAGGAAGCTGCCACGCCCAGCCAGAATACAAAATCCCGTATAATGGCTCGTCTTCTATGCCCCTGCTTGAACGTGACAGGAGGTAGGTCTGATGGACGAGACAGCCGGCGGGAGCCGGCCCGTGGATTTCGAGACCGCGACGGCCGTCCACCGGAAGCGGCGCCGGCCGCTTCGCGCGGAGGTCGTCTCCGCTCTGGAGAAGGTCGTCGGCCCCGAGCACGTGCTCTCTGGGCGGGCGGCCCTCGAGGTCTACGCCAGGGACAGCTGGCCCCTGGCCGCCCTGAGGGTCCACCACGGGGCCGAGCTACCCCTGCCCGACGTGGTGGTCCTCCCCGGCGGGGTGGCCGAGGTGTCGGCGGTGCTGGAAATCCTCTACGAGCACGAGGTGCCCGTCATTCCCTACGGGGGCGGCTCGGGGGTTCTCGGCGGGACCCTTCCCGTGTCGGGCGGGGTCGTCGTCGACGTGAAGAGGCTCGACCGGGTGCTGGAGATAAATGACGAAGGCCTTTACGTCACCGCCCAGGCCGGCATCCTGGCCGTCGACCTCGAGCGGGCCCTCGCCCGGGCGGGCCTCACCCTCGGCCACTTCCCGCAGTCGGTCGACGTGGCCAGCCTGGGCGGGCTCATCGCCACCAGGTCGGCCGGCCAGTTCTCCACCAAATACGGGAACATCGAGGACATGCTGCTGGCACTCGAGGTCGTCCTCCCGGGGGGCAAGGTCGTCAGGACCAGGCTCGCGCCCCGCTCGTCGACCGGGCCCGACGTCAAGAACCTCTTCCTCGGCTCGGAAGGCACCCTCGGCATAGTGACCGAGGCCTCGCTGCGGGTCCACCCCAGGCCGGAGAAGCGCGAGACGCAGTCCTACGAGGTGGCGGACTTCGTCAAGGGGCTCGAGCTCATCCGGCGGGTGATGAGGACCGGGCTGCGCCCGGCGGTCATCCGGCTCTACGACCCCATCGAGACGGCCCATTCCTTCAAGGGACTCGCCTCGCAGGGCAGGTGCCTTCTGCTCTTCGTCTTCGAGGGGTTCGGACGCCTCGTGGACCTGGAGGCCAGCGCGGTCGACGATATCTGCGGCCCCGAGGCGGAGCGCCAGCTCGGCCCCGAGCCGGGGCGCCACTGGCTCGAGCACCGGAACATCGTCCGGGCCCTGCCCGAGTTCATGAACCAGAACCTTGTCGTCGACACCCTAGAGGTCGCGGCCACCTGGGACAGGGTCGCCGACCTCTACCGGACGATGACCGAGCGGATGCTGAAGGTGAAGGGCATCATCTCGGCCTCGGCCCACAGCTCCCACTCCTACACCCAGGGCACCAACCTCTACATCACCTTCGTCGCCCTCGGGCCGGACCTCGCCGCGGCCGAGAGGGTCTACTATGAGATATGGGAGGCGGCCATGACCGCCTGTCTGGAGGCCGGGGGGACGATGTGCCACCACCACGGTGTGGGGCTGCACCGCACCCGATGGATGCCGGCCGAGCACGGCGAGGCCCTGGAGGTCCTGCGCCGGCTGAAGGAGGCCCTCGACCCCAAGGGCCTCATGAACCCCGGCAAGCTCTTCGGGGAGGTGGACTAGTTGTCGGAAAGGCGTCTGGACACCGAGACCCAGACCTGCGTCTGCGCCCTCTGCCCGAACATGTGCCGCTTCCTCTGTCCTGTCGCGGCGGCGGACAAGGTCGAGACCGTCACGCCCCGGGGGAAGGCGACCCTGGTCCTCGCCCTCGAACGGGGGAGGGTCCCGTGGGGTCCGGAGGCGGCCGAAGTGGCCTACCGCTGCGCCGGCTGCAGGGTCTGCCGGGAGTGGTGCCCGAGTGACGTGGACCTCCCGGAGATGCTGGACGGACTCCGGGTCAGGGCGGCGCGGGAGGGCCTGGCGCCGGAGCCCGTGCGGCTTCTGGCCGAGCGGCTCACGGAGGGGCGTTCCCTTCACCGGCCGGCTTCCGAGCTGGCGGGAAGGATGGCGCGCTATCGCGAGATGCTCAGCCCGGAGGCGCGGGTCCTCTACTTCGCGGGCTGCTCTACGGCCGCCCTCTATCCCGAGGTCGTCGCCGCCACCCTGAGGCTCTTCGAGGCGGCCGGGACGCCCGTCACCATGCTCGGGGGCGAGGAGTGCTGTGGCCTGCCCCTCGACGTCCTGGGCTGGAAGGACGCCGCGGCCGGGTTCGCGCGGCGTCTCGCCGAAGCCGTGAAAGAGAGAGGGATCGAGACCGTGGTCTCCGGCTGTCCCATGTGCACCTACATGATGAAGGAGCGCTTCGGGGCCCTTGGGGCCGACCTCGAGGCCGACGTGAAGCACGTGGCCGAGTTCTTCGCCGAGAGGCTCGACGACGGGTCCCTCAGGCCGGCGGCCGCCTCCGGCCGGGAGGCGGCGGCCGTGACCTACCACGACCCGTGCTATCTGGGGCGCTACCAGGGCGTCTACGACGCGCCGCGCCGCCTCCTGGCGGAGGCGGCCGGGCTGGTGCCCGTCGAGATGGAGCGGAGCCGGGAGCTGGGGGCCTGCTGTGGGGGGGCGCCCTCCACGGCCTCGGCCTTCGCCGGGACGGCGAACCTCATGGCTTCCAGGCGCCTCGAGGAGGCCGCCCGGACGGGGGCTCGGGTCCTGGTCACCGCGTGCCCGCACTGTCTGGAGATGCTGCGCCCGGCGGCCGCGGACGCGGCTGGGGGCGGCCTCGAGGTGCTCGACCTGGCCGAGGCGCTCGCGGCCGGGCTCGGGGTCCTGCCGGGCCGGGCGGAAGGAGGGGTCCGCGTTGGCTGAGGACGGCCAGGTCTACGACGTCCTCGTCATCGGCGGAGGCATCACCGGGGCCTTCGTGGCCCGCGACTGCGCCCTCCGGGGTCTCGCCACGGCCCTGGTGGAGCGTGACGACTTCGGGTCGGGCACGACGGGGACCTGCATGGGGATGCTCCACGGCGGGCTGCAGTACCTTCTGTCCAACCCCGAACTGACCCGGGTCGAGTGCGCCGAGAGCGGCATCATGCAGAAGGCCGCGCCGCACCTCGTCTTCGCCATACCTTTCATCTTCGTCATCGACTCCGAGGACAAGGTCGACAAGTTCGAGGCCTTCATGGCCTACTACGCCCAGTTCCAGGAGGCGAAGTTCGGCCGCCCCCACGTGACCCTGACCCACGACGAGGCCCTGCGGCTCGAACCCGCCCTGCGGCCGGGCTTCGCCGCGGCCATCACCAACGACGAGCCCGGGGTGAACGTCTTCCGTCTCAACCTCCTGGCGGCGCTGGACGCGGCCGAGCACGGCGCGGACGTCTGGAACCACACCGAGGTGACCGAGCTTCTCGTCGAGGACGCCGGGAAGGGGCCGCGCCGCGCGGCGGCGCCCGAAGAGACCGGCTCGCCGGAGGGCCGGGCCTCACCCCGGCGCCGCGTCACCGGCGCCAGGGTGAGGGACGTCCTGACCGGGGAGACGCGGGAGATCCGGGCCAGGGTCACCGTCAACGCCTGCGGGCCCTGGGTCCCCCGGGTCACGGCCATGGCCGGACTCGACTACCGCCTCAGGCCGACGAAGGGCATCCACATCATCCTCGACCGTCGGGTGACGAGCGTGGGAGTCGCGGCCAACGCCATCGACGGCCGCGGCATCTGCCTCCTGCCGCATGAGAACACGTGCCTCATCGGAACGACGGACGACGACTTCTTCGGTGACGAGGACGACGTCCGGGCCACCCGGGACGAGGTCGAGTACCTCCTGCGGAGCATGGAGACCGTCCTGCCCGACGTCGGCCGCGCGCGCGTCATCCGGGTCATGGCCGGGGTCAGGCCGACCCTCTACCAGTACGGAATCTACGAGGACAAGGTCACCCGCGACTTCGAGGTCTGGGACCATCTCGAGCGCGACGGTCTCGACGGGCTCATCACCATCGCGGGGGGCAAGATGACCATCGCCCGCATCATGGCCGAGAAGACCACCGACGCCGTGGCGAGGCGGCTGGGCCCGGACCGGGCCGAAAGGCCGTGCCGCACGGCCGACCTGCCCCTGCCGGGCGGCGACGGCTGCCCCGGCCCGGCCGAGCTGGAGAGGCTCGCGCGGCGCTTCAGGGTGCCGCTTGCG
>DPMO01000118.1 GCA_003541445.1 Clostridiales bacterium
GGCTGCACTCGACGAACCCCCTCGAGAGGCTCCACAAGGAGATCAAGCGTCGGTCGAACGTAGTGGGCATCTTCCCGAACCGGTCGGCCGTCATCCGCCTCGTGGGGGCCATCCTGATGGAGCAGAACGACGAGTGGGCGGTGGGGCGACGCTACTTCAGCGCAGAGTGCATGGCGGCGCTGGACCAGGACGGTGGTCCCGTTGCGCTCAAGCTTGCGGAGGGAGAGACCGCAGCCAGTTAAGTGCAGGGTTCGTGACGCGAGGAATTGCGCGGTGGATTTTACACCACTTGACGAGACACGACCGAAGCGTAATCGAACTCGAGCGTCCCCTCCGGGCGACACATTTCCTGCTGAATCCTTTTCAACACATCGGGCGGGAGGTTTCGCACCGCCTCACCTCGCTTTCTTCTACACAACTCCTACCTAACCCGACTTTAACAGCGCCGAATTGCGTATTCCGGCCAAATCGTCCACGTGTTCCGGACCAAACCGGCCACTCATTCCGGGCGAAATCGACCACCCGTTCCGGCGTAGCCGACCAGCCCCGCTGAGTGCCGCTGGGTTGTCAAATCCAACTCGGTTCTTCGTTTGACGTTCTTGCCCCCATTGCCTTCCGCATGGACTCGCCCTTGAGGGAGATCTTGTAGGCGTTGTGGACGATCCTGTCCAGGATGGCGTCGGCCACGGTGGGGTCGGCCACGACCTTGTGCCAGTGCTCCAGGGGCAACTGGCTGGCCACCAGGGTCGAGCGGGTCATGGCCCGGTCGTCGATGATCTCCAGAAGGTCCCGGGCCTCGGCCGCGGACACCGGCGCCAGACCCCAGTCATCAAGGACAAGGAGGTCCGTCCGGCCCAGCTGCGAGAGTAAGTGGGGGTAGGTGCCGTTCCCCTTGGCCGCCGTCAGGTCGCCCAGGAGCCGCGAGACCCGGTAGTAGCGGACCCGGAAGCCCCGCCGGCAGGCGGCGCTCTCCGAGGGCGCAGGCGATGAAGGTCTTGCCCACGCCGGTGGGGCCGGTGATGATGACGTTCCTGTGAGCGTCGAGCCACGCGAAGGAGGGGTCACACAGACGGTTCAGGACCATGGCGAAGACGGCTTCCTCGTAGTCGGAGACGACGGCCGTGTCCTCCAGGAGGCCTTCGAGAACCGCCTCAAGGCCCAGTTCCTCCCACAGCCGCCGGAACACCAGGGCCGGGCCCCAGGTCTTGGCCCACCTGGCCTCGAGCTTCCGGGCCTTGTCCTTCACCAACTGGTAGCGGGAGAACCTGGCCAGGCCCTCCCCCAGCCGGTCCAGACCGCCCTTCTCGAGGTGCTCGAGCCGGCCCAGGTTGGCCACGACGTTCTGGCGGACCTTGCCATCCACCCGCTCACCCTTGACAATCTGCAGGTATGTGCGGGTGCTCCCGTCCTTGTTCCTGAAGACCTTCGTCCTGACGAACATGACACAACCGCGTTACCACACCATCCCCAGCTACGCAACACTTACCGAAGTTATCCTCCACATGGCATAACGCTTTCGCTCAACATAGAGCCCCTTAGCCCTTCTACCAGGGCTTTTGATTGTGCGCGGCACTCAAAAGGGCGTTTGGCTGTCAAAGTCGGGCCCGTCCGGGGTCCAGGCGGATGCGGAGAAGAAGGACCTCGCGACCCGCCTCGGGCCCGAACTCATGGCCCAGGTGGACCTCGTCTGTTCGGTGGTCCCCGTCCCGGGTCAGGCCCGGTCGGGGGGCAGGCGGCTCACGGTCAGGTGGGAGGCGGGGGAGATACGGGTGGAGGTGGAGCGGCAGACCCGAGCCTGACTTGCCTCGGGATGCAGGGATGACGTCGGCGTCGGCACCGGCGCATTCGTAGTAGGCCACACGTGGGTAGGAGCGGGTGCAGTTCGAAGACGGCGACGGGACCCTGCGGTCATTGCCAGCCAGCTGGACCAGCGTGGCGCCAGTGGACCCCTTTGTGGCGATAGCGGCCGGCCGGGCGGTGTTCTCGAGTACTTCCTCGAGCAGGCTGGCCCGCAGCGGGAGGCCCAGCGCGAGTGGGCGAAAACGACGCCGGACCTCCTGTCGGCTGGCTTCGGCCTCGAAGAGTGATGAAAGTAACATCGGCATCCCTTACCCCGGCGGGAAGGCCAGATTGCGGGTGAACACCTTCTGGAAATCCGGATGGCGGGCCAGGTCGACCGGCTCGATTTCGGAGGCCAGCAACCAGGCCCCCGAGCGCTTCTCCCTCGACAGGAGGCACATCTGCGCCCCGGCTCCCGCGGCGTTGCCCACCGGACGGACCGGGACCCCGGGGAGATTGGGCAGGAGGCCGATGCGCCTGGCGTCGGCGATGTCGAGGTAGTTGCCGAACGCGCCGCTCAGGAGGATCTCAGAGAGCGCCGACGGGTCGATGCCGGTGGTCTCGCAGAGCAGGGCCACCCCGGCGGCGACGGCCCCCTTGGCCAACTGCACCGCGCGCACGTCGGCCTGCGTGAAGACGATGGGTCGCCCGGTCCCACTCCTTTCTGCCTCGACCAGCGTGAAGCCGTGCCCGCTCGGGTCGGCCATGCGGCCGTCGGCGCGGAGCACACCGGCCCGTAGCATCTCGGCCACCGCCGAGACCACCCCGGACCCGCACAAGCCGAGCGGTTCGAATGGTGCAGATACTCGGAATGGGCGGCGCATGTCCATCTCCCAACCTCCCTGGTCTCATTCTAACTGCTTGTCCAGGGAAATCGGGGGCGGTATATCCTTCGACCCCGGCCTTTTCAGGGCTTCTTGTATCCGCGGGTCGCTGAGTGAACCGCACCCCAGAAATATGCCCGGAACGCCTCGGGTCAGCGAAGAGTCCCCGCACAAGGCGGTGGCGATCAGCGTAGCCTACGTCACCGGACTCCATACGATGGCGCAACCAAGGAGCGACGTCGGATGGTATCCAACGTGTCCTCACGACCCACCGGATGAGAGCGCCCTGCGCTTCAGCCGTGGATCAGGCCGGGCAGACACCTCACGCACACCCATTCGCTACGGCCGTGCCGCCTCACCGGGAGGAGGGGGCGGTCGGCGTCATCGGCCCCGCAGTTGAAGCAGTGGACGGCGGCGGGGCCGTGGTGGTCGCCTACCTCCCCACGCCGGGTCTCCCGCGCCGCTCTATGCTCCCTGACCGCCTCCTCGTCGAACTCCTCGGCCTCCCTCTCGACGATGGTCAGCGCCCCCTTCGGGCAGACGCCGAGGCAGAAGCCGGCTCCGTCACAAAGTTCCTCCCGGACGACCTTTGCCTTTCCGTCGACGATCTCCAGCGCCCCTTCGGCGCAGGGTGTGACGCACTGGCCGCACCCGTCGCAGAGCTCCTCGTCGATTTGGACGATCTTGCGTCTTCTCCTCATGATGGACCTCCCGTGGCGGCTGTGGGGGTGAAATCACTCGGCCTCGGCCTCACCGTCGGCCCACCCCCTCAGAATGTGCCTTCGACGGAAGAAGTAGATCCTCTGGTTGGTCAGAAGCTGGTTCGGGGTCCCCACGGAGACGAGGCCGAAGGGGTAGAGGGAGCCCAGGAAGACGACCGCCACGGAGGAGAGCAGGCTCGTGAGGAAGGGGGCCCACACCCAGGCCGCGGACACCGCGGGGTGCTCCGGCAGGACGTAGCGCGTCGCCAGGAGCCAGTGGACCGGAGCCGCGGCCGCCGCGGCGATGAGGATAGATATCGTCAGCTCGAGGACCAGGACGCTGAGGACCGCGGGGCCGCTCATCCCGACCATCTTGTACACGGCCGTCTCGCGCCTCCGTTCGACCATGGCCACGAGCAGGAGCACCAGGACGGCGACCCCGACGAGGCCCGAGGAGACGTCGGCACCGCTGGTACGAGACCCGTAGACCCCGGAGGCGAGAAAGGCCATCCTTTCCCTGGGGTCGGCGAAGTGCTGGACGATGTTGGGGCCCCTGCCTTCGACCAGGCCGGTGCCCCAAAACCTGACCTTGGGGAGTTCCTCCGGGTCGACCCGCAGGACCAGGAAGTTCAGCGAGTCCTCCAGCTCGGCCGGGAGGAAGCCGAGGAGGTACCCGTAGAACGGCCCGCCGCCGCGCGGCTCGTAGACCCCTGTCACGGTGAAGGTCTGCACCTCCCCCGTCGAGACGTCCCGCAGGGTGAGGAGGTCGCCCACGCCGAGGCCGGTCGCCTCGGACAGGGTGGCCGGGACGGCCACCTCCTCGGGGGTCTCCGGGTACCTGCCGGTCATCCGGGTGAACCAGAGGTGCTCGGGGTCCGGTTCCAGGCTGGAGAGGGTGCGGACGACCTTGCCCCGGGGCAGCCGGACCTCCACCTCTTTCTCCGAGGCGGAGTAGGGCCGGACCAGCCAGAGCTCACCGCACGGCCCGTGGTAGCGTTCGCAGAAGCCGGCCAGGGCGCGTCGACCCCGGTACTGCCATGAGAAGACTCCGGGGCGGCTTCTGGTCAGGCCCAGGCGGACGAACTGGTCGAGTACGGCCGGGCTGTGGCCGCCCTCCCGGAAGAGCACGACGGTGTTGAGACCTTCAGGAAGGCTCCTGGAGGTGACGGCGTCCACCGCCTCCCGGCAGAAGCCGGCCTGGACCAGGCCTGTCGTCGACCTGGCGACAAGGGCCGACCCGATGAGGAGGGCCAGGACGAGGGTCCGCCCCCAGGCCCTGGCGGTGTTCCGGAGGGCCAGCCGGCCTGTCGTCCGTGACCTAAGCATCGCCTCTCATCGCCTCCGAGACGGTGATGCGCAGCGTCTTCGAGATGGGCACGAGGGCGAAGACGACGGCGCATCCCAGAGTGGCCGCGGCGACGACCGCGAAGTCCCGGGCCACGGCGGTCAGGACGGCTCTCGTCCCGATCTTGTTGGTCAGGATGACGGGGAGGCTGGCGACCTCCGCCGCGGTGAAGCCGACGAGCAGGCCGATGACGGCCAGGGTCACCACCTCGACCAGGACGACGAAGCCGATCTCGAAGCCCCGCATGCCGATGGCCTTCAGGATGGCGAACTCCGTGCGGCGGGACAGGACCATGAGGGCGCTGTTCCCTGCGGTCACCAGGCCGGCGAACCCGAAGAGAAGGAAGGCGAAGAGGCGCTCTGTGTCCGCCGGGACGAAGGGCTGGGTCCGCGGGAGGGGGGTGGCCCTCTTCTCCGGGGGGCAGTGGTGGACGGGCTCGGGGAGGAGCCGGGCGTTGGCGAAAGCCGTCTCACGGGCCACGCTGACGACAGAGTAGCCGGGGAGCATCCGGCGGAGTTCCTCGACCGTCGCCTCGGCCTTGGCCTGGCTCCGGAGGCGAACGAGAAGGGCCCCCACCGGAGGGGCCTCCCCTTCCGGGAGGCCCGCGGCCCGGAGGATGTCGTCGAAAGCGGCCGGGTTCAGGAGTATCTCCGGGGCTTCCATGTAGAGCTGTTCGTACCCGCTGACGCCGCGGGCGTGCACCCACTGGTAAAGGCGGCTCGCCACGTCGTAGGCGCCCACGAGTCGGACCTCGACGGTCACCGGCCGGCTGAAGTCGTAGAAGGGGCGGAGGCGTCCCTCCGAACCCTCACCCGGCCCGGCCGGACGGCAGACGATACCGGGTACGACCAGTCGGAGGACCTGGTGACGCTCGGCTCCGAAGAGGATGCTTCGGCTGTGGACTTCCTCGTGGGAGAAGACGGCCCGCCGGTTGATGAGGGCGACGGGCTCGTCCCCGTCGTCCCGGACCAGAGGCCGCCCCGCGGATACGAAGACGCCGGTCTCCCAGTACATGTGGTCGAGGATGGTCTCGCCGCCGGCGTGGGCCACGTAGAAGTACGGGGGTATCTTCTCGCACGCCGGCACCAGGCGGAGCTCTGACGGGAACCGGTCACCCGCGTCCCCGAGGAGGTTCGGCGGACAGCTCCTGAGGTGGAAGCCCTCGAGGGAGACCTCCTCCGTTCCCTTGCCGCCGGCCCCCGTCGTGACGAGGCTCCCGGCGAGGACCGGGAGGGTCCGGTAGAGTTCGACCCCGGCGACCTCGGGGTGGGCCCTGACCGTCTCCAGGACCGAGGCCAGGTCCCGGGCCGTCGGGAACATGGAGTAGCCGGGCGTCTCCGGGGCCGCGGTCAGGTAGCCCTCGGAGTAGAAGTCCGGGTGGAAGTAGCGGAGGGGGCTTCCGAAGTGTTCGGGCAGGACGGCCAGCCTGGGCCGGCCGGGCTCGACGCCGGCGATGTCCGCCTCGGTCGGCCAGGTCCAGTCGGGATAGACGAGCACGTCGCCGCCGAGGAAGGCCCGGTACTCGGCCGCCCGCATGGCCGTGTAGCCCTCGCCGAGGGTCAGCGACCCGGTCATCATGAGGGCGGCGACGGAGAGGGCCGTGACGGCCAGGAGACTGCGTCCGATGTTCCGGACGGCGTTGACGAGTCCGAGGTGGACGAGAACTGTCAAGACACGGCACCTCCCTCGGTTCCTCTCCGCAGGCGTGGGCTGCCCGCCCGCGGTCAGTCAAGCTCCGCCTCGAGGAGCCCCCTGACAAGGTTCTCCGAAGAGTAGTGCCCGCCGGTGAGCGCGGCGAAGGTGCTCTCCCTCCCGAAGAGGGTGTCGCGGATGGCGGGGACGGAGAGACCCTCGTCCCGGAGCGAGCGGGCCCTCCGGGCGAGGTCCCGGAGGTACCGGACACAGCGCTCGAGCGACCGACGCCCGTCCTCGAAAACCCTGCCGATACCGGTGAAGAGGACTAGGCGACCGGTGCCGGTCGGCAGGCGGGCCAGGGTCTCCATCGACCTCACCATCTCCCCGACGTCCTCGTCCGACCGCAGGACCTTGAACCTCTCGGCCACGAAGAGGTCGCCCGAGAAGCACCAGCCGCGGGCCTCATCCACGAAGGCCACGTGGTCCCGGCAGTGTCCCGGGACGGGCACGACCCGGAAGCGGTGGCCTGCGGTTTCCACGACCTCGCCCAGGGGCTGGGGGTCGCTCGGGCCCGGCTGGCCCCAGACGAACCGGCGGTAGGGCTCAAGGTCCGGGAAGTCTCGGATGAGAGGGATGGCGGGGGACGGGGCCAGGGCCTTCAGGCCCCAGTGCTCTTCAAGGAGCCGGTTGGCCCCGATATGGTCCTCATGGTGATGGGTGATGGCCACCTTCGAGACCGGCCGGCCGGCCGCATGTTCCTCCTCGAGGAACCCCGCCAGCTCGGCGGCGGTGTGTGCGCAGCCCGTGTCGATGAGCAGACCGTCGACGAGGTAGGCCGCTGTCCAGTAGACGGGCCTGCCGCTCATCTCCCGGCTGAGTCTGATGCAGGTGACCTCCCCGAGGCGGGTCACGTCCAGCAACAGCCTGTCTCCTCCTGTTGCGGGGACTTCTCGGCCGGGTGCGTCAAATCCCTGCCGGCATGTGGTTCTGCGGCACATGTGCCCGGGAGTGCTCTGACGCTGGGCTTCACGTCGCCGGAATCACCACCTCGGCGTAGGGCGGACCGGCGAAGGTCAGGCGGCCTGTCTGGGGCCCGGCGGCGTACACGGTCCTGCCTTCGGCCTCCGCGAGAGCCTCCCGGGCCGCCTCGTCCATGCGATGGAGGCCGAAGCCCCCGGTCACGACGAGGGTCGGGAGACCCCGGCCGGCCGGGTGGGGTCCGTCCGGCGAGACGAGATCCCAGAGCGGGGCCAGGTCGATGGCGCCGCAGACGAGAGCGGCCGCACCGTAGGCGGCCAGGGCCGGGAGGACGGACGGAAGGACCAGCGATTCCGCGGCGACGACGCGACCTTGGACGTGCGGCCCGAGCTTGCGCCTCACCTCCGCCTCGGTTATCAGCTCGCCGGCGTTCCAGAGCCTGCCGGCGACCGCCTCTCCGAAGCCGAACCGGCCCTCGATGCGCCGGGCCGTGACCCTGAGGCGCACTTCCTCGGGGCTGACCGAGCTGACGACGCCCGGAAGGAGAGCCCGGATCTCGCTGTCCGGAGCGGCGAGGACGAGGGCCGTCTTCCGGGTGCTGACGCTCTCCACGACCCCGTCGCAGGGGGAGACGTACTCTCGGAGTCCGAGACCGAACAGCTCCTCGGCCACGGCGACGGTCTCGCCCCTCTTCACCGGGTCGCCGGGCCGCTTGAGGAGTTCGAAGTTCTCCCCGGCGGGGAGA
The DNA here is from genome assembly GCA_003541445.1 of Clostridiales bacterium. GTDB lineage: Bacteria > Bacillota > Sulfobacillia > UBA995 > UBA9673 > UBA9673. The sequence continues at coordinate 8,068 of DPMO01000118.1, forward strand.
CGGAGGACCCGGCGCTGCCGGTGGCCCCTGGCGATGACGGTGTCGGACCGGACGGGGTCCCGGACCGCGACGAGCGGGACGGCGCCGTCAGGGAGGGCCCTCCTTATCTCGAGCTCGACCGGCTCCCGCAGGTCGCGGGCCGCGGGTGCAGTGTCTCGGCTCACGGTCGAGAGCCGCCCTCCTCCCTCTGAAGGATTCCCAAGGCGGCGAGGAACTCCCTCTGCTTGGTGACCCTGAGGCGCGGCTCCTGGGGAAGGGTCAGGGGTCGGCCGCGCCCGTCGAGGATGAGGCCCGCCTCTCCGCCCCGGACGCGCCCCCGCCAGACCCGGCCGGGCCCGGCACCGAAGTCCAGTCTTCGAAGGCAGGGCTCGACGGTCAGGGTCACCCACTCACCGGCTGCTGCTAGCGGCACACGGGTCACCGTGCCGGGGGTGAGCCGCCGCGTCAGGGGGCGGCCGTCCTCCCTTTCGACGGTGACGATGGCCCACGGGTCGGTGCCGGCGCGCTGCCAGTCGTGGGTCGCCCGGTGCGGGGACACACAGATGAAGGTCGGCTCGGGCAGCCGCCGGAAGGCCTCCAGGGGCGCGGCGGCCCTCACGAGGAGGGAGCCGTCGGCGTCGGCGATGATGAGGGAGACACCGCCGGGCTGAAGGGCGTTCAGAAGATGGAAGGCCGCCAGCCGCGCGTCGCCGAGACGCACCAGCCCGAAGCCCGTGCCGGCGATGAGCCTGAGGCGGCCGAAGTCCTCCCCCCGCCGGCCTGTCGCTGTCTCCCACCTCGAGAGGACCCGGGCGACGAGTTCCTCGGTGAGGGCCCCGCCGAGGCAGGCCTCTCCGACGGAGCCGGCGACCGCTCCGGGCCTCGTGAGGGCCGTACCGGTGAGATTGGCGAGGTCGCTGGGATGAAGCTCGAAGGGGATGCGCCGGGCCAGGGACTCCCAGGAGGGAAGCCAGCCCTCGCGCCCCGTGTCGCCCTGGCGGAGACGCCCGTCGGCCAGGAGGTCGACCGTGCCCGTCCCGACGAAATCCACCGTCGCCACCCCGGGCCGGGCCTGTGCCGTTCCCGCCGGGGTCCGCGGGCCGCCCGAGGGGGGCGGGCCCGGCATGGTGTAGACGGCGGCACGGTCGAGCTCGGCCATGACAACACATACCTCGGGGCCGCCGCCGGCGCCGCGGACACCGCCAGGAGCCTCCCGCCGCCCGGTTCCGCCCGGGCCCTGGTCGATGTACTCCGCGAGAGAGGCGCAGAGCCACTCGGCGGCCCGTGCCGCGGCCGCCCCCGCCGCCGTCGAGGGGACCCCCGGGTAGCCGGCAGCCTCGAGGACGGAGCCCAGGTGGTCCCGCACGAGGTCGCCGAGGGCCCGTTCGGTCGGCTCGGGGTCCCACCTCCGGCCGGCCGCTCCCGGGTTGCTTCCTATATACCGGAAGAGGCAGCCCTCGGCCGACTCCAGTTCCGGGTGCCGGTAGGTGGGCGGGCCGTTGTAGAGGACGGGGAAGCCTCGCCCTCCGCCCCGACCCGACGCCGCCCGCCGCCGGAGCCAGTGGACGAGCGCCCGGCTCTTGTCTCCGGCGATGGGCTGGGTGAGAACGAGGGCGTCAGGGGCCTGGCGGCTGAGCTCGTGGGTGAAAAGGTCTAGAACGACCGCTTCGGTGGGCAAAGGCCCGGCCGGTTCGGCCCCCTGCCTGGCGAGGGCTGCGGCGGTCTCCCTGACGGCCTCCGCGCCGAGCGAGGACCGGCCGTCTACGGCCACCCGGGGGACGCCGACGGCCGAGACGATCCAGCCGGGGGACCCTCCGGTGAGACCCAGGGCCTCCGGCCGGGGCACGGCTCCGTGGTGCTCGACCGGGCCTGCCTTGACCGTGAAGCATCCTTCCCTGACGTCGAAGAGCGTGGCCGTCCTGCGGCCGATGAGGAGCGCCAGGGCGCCGTCAGACGGGTTCACCGTCGACCCACCCCCTCAAAACGTGGTTCCTGCGGAAGAAGAAGATTCTCTGGTCGGTAAGCAGTTGGTTCGGGGTCCCCACGGAGGCGAGGCCGAAGGGGTAGAGGGAGCCCAGGAAGACGACCGCCACGGAGGAGAGGAGGCTCGTGAGGAAAGGCGCCCAGAGCGAGGCTACCGACACTGCCGGGTGCTCCGCCAGGACGTGGCGCGTCGCCAGAAGCCAGTAGACGGGCGCGGCGGCCGCCGCGGCGATGAGGATGGAGACCGTCAGCTCCAGGACCAGGACGCTGAGGACGGCCGGGCCGCTCATCCCGACCATCTTGTAGACGGCCGCCTCGCGCCTCCGTTCGACCATGGCCACGAGCAGGAGCACCAGGACGGCGACCCCGACGAGGCCCGAGGAGACGTCGGCGCCGGTGGAGCGTGAACCATAGACCCCGGCGGCGAGGGAGGCCATCCTTTCCCTGGGGTCGGCGAAGAGCCGGACGATGTTGGAGCCGGGGCCTTCGACCTGGCCTGTCCCCCAGAGCCTTGCGTTTGTGACCTGCTCCAGATCGAGCCGGAGGGCCAGGAAGTTGAGCGAGTCCTCCAGCTCGGCCGGGAGGAAGCCGAGGAGGTACTCGTAGAACGGGCCGCTGCCGCGCGGCTCGTAGACCCCGGTCACGGTGAAGGTCCGCACCTCCCCCGTCGAGAGGTCCCGCAGGGTGAGGAGGTCGCCCACACCGAGGCCGACCGCCTCAGAGAGGGAGGCCGGGACGGCCACCTCCTCGGGGACCTTCGGGTACCTGCCGGTCATACGGGTGAACCAGAGGCGCTCCGGGTCCGCTTCGAGGGCGAGGGGGCTGCGGTAGACCTTTCCCTGGGGCAGCCGGATCTCCACCTCCTTCTCAGGGGCGGAGTAGGGCCGCACCAGCCAGAGTTCGCCGCACGGCCCGTGGTAGCGTTCGCAGAAGGCGGCCAGGGCGCGCCGGCCCTGGCGCTGCCACGCCGCGAGGCTGAAACGGTTTCCGGCAAGACCGAGGCGGACGAAGCGGTCGAGCGTAGTCGGACCGTGCCCGCCCTCCCGGAAGAGCACGACCGCGTTGTGGCCTTCAGGGAGGCTGCCGGCGGTGACGCTGTTGACCGCCTCCCGGCAGAACCCGGCCTCGACCAGTCCTGTCACCGACCTGGCGACAAGGGCCGACCCGATGAGGAGGACGAGGATGAAGGCCCGCCCCCAGGCCCTGGCGGTGTTCCGGAGGGCCAGCCGGCCTGTCGTCCGCGGCTTAAGCATCGCCCCTCATCGCCTCCGAGACGGTGATGCGCAGCGTCTTCGAGATGGGGCCGAGGGCGAAGACGACGGCGCATCCCAGGGTGGCCACGGCGACGGCCGTGAAGTCCCGGGCCACGGCGGCCAGGACGGCTCCTGTCCCGACGTTGTTGGTCACGATGATCGGGAGGTTGCCCACCTCCGCGGCGCTGAAACCCATGATAAGTCCGATCACGGCCACGCTGACCACTTCGACAAGCACCACGAGACCTATCTCGAAGCCCCGCATGCCGATGGCCTTCAGGATGGCGAACTCGGTCCGACGGGACAGGACCATCAGAGCGCTGTTCCCCGCGGTCACCAGGCCGGCGAAGCCGAAGAGGATGAAGGCGAAGAGCCGCCCCGTCTCCGCCGGGACGAAGGGCTGGGTCCGCGGGAGAGGGGTGGGCCTCCTGTCGGAGGGGCAGTGGTGGATGGGCTCGGGAAGGAGCCGGGCGTTGGCGAAGGCCGCGTCGAGGGCCACACTGACGACAGAGTAGCCGGGGAGCATCCGACGGAGTTCGTCGACCGTCTCCTCGGTCTTGGACTGGTCCCGGAGGCGCACGAGGAGCGCTCCCACCGGAGGGGCCTCCCCCTCCGGGAGGCCCGCGGCCCGGAGGATGTCGTCGAA
>DPMO01000192.1 GCA_003541445.1 Clostridiales bacterium
GCCAGACAGGCAACGGGGACCTCCTCCGGGCGGGCTCCTAGCCCCGCCGCCCTCGTCAGGCTGTGGAGGAAGATGGCCGTCGCCGCCCGCCTGGCGAAAGGCCGGCGACCCGACTCCTCCCACGAGCGGTCGATAGCGCTGGCGAAACCGGGCTGCTCCGGGATGGGGCTGGCGATGTCGGCGTGGACGACCTCCTTGTACCGTGGGCGGTCGAGGCGGCTGGTGAGCTCCTCCACGATCGGCTCCACCGACAGGTCCACATGGTGGGGGTGGATGAGCCACAGGTCCGAAGGCCTCGTCTCCCACAGGCGCCTGATGACGCGTGCGAGAAGCCGGAGAGCGCCACGGGTCCGCTGGAAGTTAGGAATCGTCGAGACCTTACGGTTCAGGGTGATGAGCAGTTCCGGATGGAAGGGGTAGCTCGGCTCGAAGAGCTGAAGGTACTCGGGGGTGGTAGCGCTCAGAGGAAGGTCGGCTCCCTGCCGCTGCGCCTCTTCGAGGTACGCTCGGTAGGCCTCGGCCCCCTCACAGGCCGCCGAGGTGTCCACTCGCTCGAAGAGCTGACGGGTCAGGATAGAGGCAATCTCCTTCTCGCCGGTGGTGGGCGTGAGCATCCGCTCCAGACGGCCGGAGATGGACTTCAGCTCGCCCATGAGCTGAGTGAGGGCCTCTCCGAGCTCCTCGCTCTCCTCACCGAAGGCGTCGGAGGCCTGGGCGAGGGTGAGGACGCAGACCGCACGCGGCGAAGCCGCGACCGCCTCCAGAAGGGCCTTGAGGAACGGGGCCAGATGCCCCGCGAGGGCCTCCTTGCCCTTCCAGGTCTTCAGGGTGCGCAGGTACGGGCCAAGCTCGTCCAGAAGGAGCACCACGGGCCCCTCGCCGAGGAGCTCCCTCCAGGGGACGGCCCCTGGGACCCGGGCCTCATCGCTCGCCCGCACCTTTTCGTACGCGGCGGCCCCACCCAACTGGTAGGCGATCTCTCCCCAGGGTGTGTACGTGGTCACGCCATCAGGGTGCCTCAGACCATCGATGGGGTTGAGGTCGTCACCGACCACGACCGCCACCCGCGCCGGTTCGCCGCGGGGCATCTCCCCGCCACCGAAGTAAGGGGCGAGTAGCTCAGCCGGGACCTTCCCCGATGCCGCATGATAAAGGGCGATCAGGCCGTGGGTCTTGCCGCCGCCGAAGCTTGTCTCCAGGCGCACGACGGGCGCTGCCATGGGGTTGGTTCCCCATATCCGGCCAAGGGCCTCCGAGAGAAGGGCACGGAGGCCCTCGGTCGGGTGGGTCCGCGAGAAGAAGGTCCGGGCGTCTCCGTACACCGGGTCCGCCGTCCCGCGGGCCACGTCACCCAACCGGGCGGCGAAGCGTGCCTCCTGGAGTTCGCCCGAGAGCACCTCCGGGCGCGGCACGCAGGTTTCGAAAAGCGTCTTCATCATGCAAGCCTCAACCTCCGTGGTCGCTCAGACCTGTCCGCTCTGCACTCTGAGCAGCACGCGGGGACAGTTCGACACACATCGTCGTCCATCCTGGAATTCGGTGGCGACCTATGTATAACACCCCACCACCGTCAATAGCTGACGGAGACCAGAGGAAACTTCGAGGAACGGAAGGCGTCGAAGCCTACGCGCCATCCTGTTCGAGACGAGGAACCTACCAGCCCGCGTCCGGGACCAAGGTGAGGCCATGCACCGTCACCGGCCCTCCGTCAGCCGTACGAGGAATCAGGTGGATGTGGGCGTGTGCCGTTTTCGGATTGCTGCTGGTGACGATGTCGAAGGCCACCACCCTTGGAGAGGCTTTCCTGATGCGGTCCCTGAGATACAGCAAGAGGTCCTCGGCGTCCCGCCTCTCGCCAGCGGTCATCGCGAAGAAGTCCGGGGTGTGCCGGTGGGGAACCACTATGACGTGCCTGGGGTCGATGGCACGCGGATGTTTCACCGCATAGGCCAAGCGGTTCTTGGCGACAGCCAAGGCCTTGACTTCCGGTGAGCAGAGCGGGCAGACGGGTTCACCATGTCCAGGTCCGAAGGCCTCAGTCCCCGTACGGTCCGGAGTCCGGTACGGCCCGAAAGTCCCGGGCTCGGCAGGGTCAAGAGTGGGCTGCCATGACCGCGACCTGTTCACCGCGCCCTGCGCCTGCTGACGCAGGATTTCCGGAACGGCCTCGAGGTCGAGTCCTCGCCGCCGAAGGAAGGACCCCAGTCGTTCCATACACACCTCTTCGATCCTCCGGCTCTGCTCGCGGGTCAGAGGGCCGGTCGTCAGGCGGACGACGTCCCCTTCCCTCTGCACGACCCCGTGTCCGGCCAGGACGGGCACCGGCATCTGCCGGATGCGCTCCACGTAGTAGTCGACGATGCTGTCATCACCGACCAGGAACGAGACCGCCAGCTGACGCAGTGTGGCCCTTCCGCCCGCGCGCACGAGGTACAAGACCAGGAGAGGCTGGTACACGTGGCTCAGGCGCATCCTGTTCTTCAGGAAGTCGAGCAGCTCGTCGTACGTCATGGAACCCTCCTCACCTGCCGCTCGAGGGGAAGCGCCCTCCGGCCGGATTCGCACCCGGGGCGGGCGGCCCCCTAGCCCGACAGAGCTCCGCACCCGCCGATGTCAGGTCCCACCCCGACCTGCCTGCCGGCGGCTGGAAGCCTGAACCTTCGAGCTTTTTCGCCGTCACGGTGGGCGTCCCTCTGCCCGTCTCGGGGCGGACATCGGAGAATCTCACCCTGGCCGCCGAGGGGGGAGGGGGAGCCCCTCCCCCCTTCCC
>DPMO01000191.1 GCA_003541445.1 Clostridiales bacterium
GTGCAGGGAGAAGATGTAGAGAAAAACGCCAGGTTCCTGGATTACGACTGGGAATGGACCGAGGACAACACCGGCCCCGTGGGATTTGCAAAGCGCGGCATTACCGGGCTAGCCGTGCGCAAATACGACAATACCATGTGCACAGGCTGCTCCATGCTGTTTAATCCTTTACTGATCATGCTTATGTCGGCGTTCAAGGGAGAGCCATTCCCTAACATCGAGGTGATCAGCGGTAAAGTGCAAACGGCCTCCCCGGGTTTTGATCACACGGTTCTGTTCGGTATGTGCCCCTACAAGTTAAACAAAGACAATCCAAACATCAAAAATGCCATCGCCATCAAAGGCTGCCCGCCGGACCTCAGGGAGTTTGAAAAGGCCATGCATGAATTGGGTGTAGCGTGCGACTATAACCAGTACGTCAAGTACCGCCACTATATTTTTAACCGTTATAAGGCGGAGGAAGGTTTTGATCTGGGGTTATATAGAATTTAGCGTAAAATTATTTTCAAATATTTTCAAAGCTCCCCTTAACCGGGGAGCTTTGAAAATTAACGCTATTAGTGCCTTTCCATCCCCCCGGTAACATTTATAGCCTGGCCGGTCATGTACCCGGCATCTTCCGAGGCCAAAAACAGGACTACTTTAGCCACGTCCTCCGGGGTTTCCATCCTACCCAGCGGAACCCTGCGGAGCAGCGCTTTTTTTACATCCTCCACGGACTTTTTGCTCCGCCTGGCCAGGTCTTCACATAAAGCGTCCAGTAGCGGCGTATCCACCACCCCGGGACAAACAGCGTTGACATTGATGCCAAAACGCGCCAGTTCCAACGCTAGAACCTGGGTGAAAAGAAGCACCGCGGCCTTTGACGCGCAGTAAGCTCCCTGGTAAAGCGCCCCGGTTTTTCCGGCCTGGGAAGATATATTGATAATTTTACCGCGTGTTTGCAGCCGGATCATTTCCCTGGCCACCGCCCGGGAACAAAGGAATACACCTTTGGCGTTGACCGACATTACCAGGTCCCAGTCCTGCTCCTCCGTCTCGATTACCAGCTTGTTAACGCCCGTTCCGGCGTTGTTCACCAGGATGTCGAGCCGGCCGAACCTATCGAGGACCGCCTCGAACAGGCGCTCGACCTGGTCTTCTTCCGCGATGTGCGCCTGAACGGCCATGAGGTCTCCGGGGTCCCGGTCCCCTCGGTCCCCTTCGGACTCCGCCGCCCCTCCCGCCTCCTCGAGCTTCCGTGTCACCGCCTCCAGCTCACGTCTTGCCGCCTCGAGCCCTTCCGGCTTGCGGGCGCAGACGGCCACCTTGGCCCCCTGGGCCAGGAGCTCTCTGGCCAGGGCCAGACCTATGCCCCTGCTCCCCCCGGTCACAAGAGCGACCTTCCCTTCAAGGCCGTACCGCATTCCGCCCATGACCGTCCCTCCCCATCGAAGCTGACGGAAACGGAATCTGAGGCCTCTTCGAGGCGCTCCGTCCGCCGGCCCGTCAAGGTTTCTTCCGGCGCCCGACCGTTCCTGCGCTTCGGCGGCACCTCCGGGCGGCTCCGGCCGTCGGCCGAACCTCTCTTGAACCTGGGTCCAATGGGCATCTGGACCAGCGTCCGTCGCCCGGGACCGTCCCGCTCGGGTAGGATGTCACCGGCAGCCAGGCGAAACGGTCCGGCGGCACGGTGAGGTTCAGGACATATCGACCGAGGCCAAAGAGACAAGGCAGGGAGGCGAACCCTCACCATGGCCCTTCACTTCTCTCCTCCGGTCCTCGAGATACGCGGGCTCACCAAGACGTTCCCGAGACGCGGCAAGAGGCCGCCCGTCACCGCGGTCGACAAGGTCGACCTGACCCTGGAGGCCGGCGAGGTCGTCGGGCTCCTCGGCCCGAACGGGGCCGGGAAGACGACCACCATCAAGTGCGTCCTCGGGCTCATCCGGCCCACGGCCGGCGACATCCGCGTATGCGGATGGGACGTCCGGACCCATCACCACAAGGCCATCGAGCACGCCAGCGCCGTCCTGGAGGGAGCCCGCAACATCTACTGGCGTATGACCCCCAGGGAGAACGCAAGGTTCTTCGCCGGGCTCCACGGCCTCGACCACCGCGCCCACCGCGTCTACATCGAGGAGCTCCTCGAGAGGTTCGGCCTGGCCGACAGGGGCGATGAGCCGGTCATCAACCTCTCGACGGGCATGAAGCAGAAGGTCGCCGTGATCTGCGCCCTGGTCAAAAAGACCAGCCTGGTCTTCCTCGACGAGCCCACGCTCGGTCTGGACATCGAGACCTCCCTGGAGCTGCGCGGACTCCTGCGTGAGCTGGCGCGGGAGACCCGGCGCACCATCGTGGTCTCCAGCCACGACATGGACGTCATCCAGGACGTATGCGAGAGGGTCGTCATCCTCAAGGAGGGCCGGGTCGTGGCCGACGACAGGGTGCACAGCCTCCTCGCCCTCTTCCGCACCCGCGCCTACCGCGTGGTCCTTTCCGACGGCCTCGCCGGCGAACTCGTCGAACGCCTGGCCCGGACCGTCTCCGGACTTTCCGTGACGCCGCGCGGCGAGCGGACGGAACTCGAGTTCGAACTCCCGGCGGCCGAAAGGCTCTACGAGGTCATCGACATCATCCGTGAGGGGGGCGCCGTCATCGAGACCATCACGCAGAAAGAACCCGACCTCGAGGAGGCCTTCCTCAGGGTGATAAACGACGTTGCGCCGGAAGGCGGTGTGGAAGCGTGAAGCGCTGGACAGTGTTCAAGGCCGTGTTCGTGAAGGCCCTGATCGAGATGAGACGCTACCTCTTCAACACGGTGACCGGCCTGATCACCATGTACATCGTGTTCCTCATTCTCTTTTTCGGAGCCAGGACCTTCGGGGGCAGTGTGATGCAGGCGGGGGACACCCTCGAGGGACTTGTCATCGGCTACCTCGTATGGCTCTTCGCCATCGTCGCCTACCAGGACCTTGCCTGGGGCGTCTCCACAGAGGCCGAGATAGGGACCCTTGAACAGCTCTACCTGACCCCGGCCGGCTTCGCCTGGGTGAACGGCTCGTTCCTGGTGGCGCGGTTCGTCACGAACCTCGCGATGATGACGGTCATGCTCCTGGCCATAATCCTCACGACCGGCTACCGGCTCAACCTCGACCTGGTGAGTCTCCTACCGCTCATCCTCATCACCATCCTCGCCCCGTACGGCTTCGGCTTCCTCATGGGCGGCCTGGCCCTGGTCTTCAAACGCATCCAGAACTCCTTCCAGATCCTCCAGTTCGTGTTCGTGGCGTTCATCATGGTCCCCATCAACCAGTACGTGTGGGCGAGATACCTCCCCCTGTCCCTGGGGAACCACCTCCTGAGGAAGGTCATGGTGGAGGGATACCGGCTGTGGGAGCTTCCCGCCGGGGACCTCGCCACGGCCGTCGGCGTCGGCCTGGCCTACCTCCTCCTCGGCGTCGCGGCCTTCGGCTACTGCGTCAACGTCGCCCGGGACCGTGGGCTCATGGGGCACTACTGAGTGTCAGGGCCGAGGACCCGCCCGGCCCCGTAGCAGGGAACCGCAATCACGAGGTGGAAGTCCAACCCCGGGAGAGCCATTGGACACTCAGCCGGAGAGCAGGCCGAACCCCGAAGGACCCCGAAGCCCGTCCGCCGCAGCCGCCTCGACCGAGGATGCGGCACAGGGTCTTCTTCTCGCTCTCATCAGGCAGGAGGCCCAGGAATCCGTGGGGTGCACCGAACCGGCCATGGTCGCGCTCGCGGCGGCCCGCGCCAGGGCCCTGGCCGGCGGCCTCCCGGTCTCCATCGAGGTCACCGTGAGTGTCGGGGTCTTCAAGAACGCCCAGGCCGTCGGCCTCCCCGGAAGCCGGCTCAAGGGCCTTGACGCCGCCGCGGCCCTCGGGGCCGTCGCTGGAAGGCCGGACCTCGGACTGGAGGTCCTGCGGGAGGTCGGCCCGCCCGACGAGAAGGCCGCCCTCGCCCTCCTTTCCGGAGGGAAGGTCACCGTCACCGCCGACCCCGACCGTCCGGGCGTGTTCGTCCAGGTCGTCCTCAGGACGGCCCACCATTCGGCCGAAGTCGTTATCGAGGGCTCTCATACGAACGTGACCCGTCAGGCCCTCGACGGAGCGGAGGTCCCGCCGCAGGCTCCCCGGTCGGAGGGTGCCGCAGGCGCAGGCGGGGCCCCCGCCGCGGAGCACGTTCCTGTCCAACGCCTGGGCGACTTCCTCTTCCGTGAGGTCTACCGGGCCGCCGTGTCGTGCCCGCTCGAGGACGCTCTCTACCTCATCGAGGGCGCCGAGCGCAACCTGGCCCTCGCCGCCAAGGCCCTCGCGGGCGGGTGCCGGGAGGCGGCTCCCGACCTCACCCAAGCCCTGCGCCGGGCGGCAGGCGGGGGTCCCTCCACCGGGCGGTGCGACGCCGCCGCCACCGCTCGGCTCTGGTGCGCGGCCGCCGTCTCGGCGCGGATGGGCGGCACACAGTGGCCTATCCTGACCTCCGGAGGCAGCGGGAACCAGGGCATCCTTGTCAGCGTCCCGGTCCTCCTGGCGGCACGGGAGCGGGAGATGGCCGGGACCCCCGAGCCGGCCACGGCACAGGCTACGTCTGGCCCGACGGACGCAGATGAAGACCGCTCCTCCCTCGCCCGGGCCCTCGTCCTGGCTCACGCGGTCAACCTCTACTTCAAAGCCTTCACCGGCGAGGTGTCCGCGCTGTGCGGGAGCGTGACCGGAGCGGCCGGGGTGGCCGCGGCTGTGTGCCACCTGGCCGGCGGGAGCCTGGAGGAAGTCGAGTCCGCCGTCCAGCTCGCCGCCGGGGGGCTGTTCGCGATGGTCTGCGACGGAGCCAAGGGGAGCTGTGCCCTCAAGATCGGGGAGGGGGCCGCCGTCGGCGTCACCGCCGGCCGGCTGGCCCGCCTCGGCGGGTTCATCCCCGTCGGTGAAGGCATCGTGGGCCGGACCGTCGAGGAAACGGCCCGGACCCTCGGCCTCCTCACCCGCGAGGTCCTGAACCCCGCCGACCGCTTCATGGTCCGCATGCCGCCGGGCTGAGAGAGGAGAGTGGTCCGGGTGTCCCACACCAAGAGAACCAGCAGAAACGGATCTCCGCCCGCCGACCCGGAATCCCGCCAGGCCGGCGACCTCACCCGTGAACTGCAGGCTGAAGCCCGCCGGCTGGAACTCGACCTCTTCGGCGTGGTCGCCCCGGGCGACGCCGACCGGTACGCCGGAATTCCGGTGGACTACTGGGAGATACGCCGATCCACGGTCCGGCCGGCCGACATCATGCCCGAGGTGCGGTCGGTGGTCATCGTCGGTTTCTCTCTCTGGGACCCTGTGCTGGATGTGGCCGCCTTCGACGGACGGCGGGGCGCCTGGCGCTACCCGGCCTACGCTCTCATGGCCCACCGCGCAGAGAAGCTGGCCGGGTGGCTTCTCCGCCGGGGGTTCAACGTCCGCTCCGCCGGCCGCCTCCCCTACAAGCGGCTGGCCGTCCTTGCCGGCCTGGGGAGGTTCGGGAAGAACTCCCTCGTCCTTCACCCGCGCCTTGGGTCGGAGTTCCGGCTGGCCTGCCTTCTCACCGACGCCGACCTCCGGCCCATGCAAACACCACCCGCGGAGAACGGGGTCGACCCCTCCTGGGACCCGTGCGGCTCGTGTGAGCGTTGTCTGGAGGCCTGCCCCATGGGGGCCCTCTCCCCCTACACGGTGGACCCTGAGGCCTGCCTGGTGGCCCTGACCCTTCGCGAGAAGGCCGGCGACATCAACGAGGTCGACCCCGACGTCCTGCGGCGCTTCCGGGCGCTGGACCTCGCCCGCTACGAGCCCCGGTCCAGTCCGAACGTCCACCTCATGTGCCGGGCCTGTCAGGACGTCTGTCCTTGGAACGCCGAATCCGCCGCGGCCGGCTGAACCGCACACACGCCGGGTGGTGGAGGACCCAGGCGGCGCGAAGCGGCATCGCGTGTCCCCGGAAACCGGCATGAATCGGACCGCCCTGCGGTGAAACTCCTGCGTGGATTCGGAACTCACGTGCGGACTGAAGGCGGGTGTGGCCTGTGGTCTGGGAGTGGGAGATAGACGAGGACGAAGCCACGGAGCTCCTTACCGGTCTCATCGCCATCGAGTCGGTGAACCCGTCGCTCGTGCCCGGCGGGTCCGGCGAGCTCGAGGTGGCCCGGTACATCGCGGATTACCTGCGGAGCGTCGGCCTGCCCGTCAGGCTCGACGAGGTCGTCGCGGGGCGGCCCAACGTGGTGGCCGCCATCCCGCCCGGGAACCAGGGCGGGGATGAGGCCCTCCTGGACCGCCACCACGGCCTCATCCTGAACGGCCACACCGACACGGTGAGCATAGAGGGCATGGCGCACCATCCCCTGCGGGCGCCCGTCCGCAAGGGAAAGGTCTACGGACGCGGGGCCTTCGACATGAAGGGAGGAGTGGCCATGGCTCTCCTCGCCCTCGCCGCGGTGAAGCGGGCCGACGTCCCCTTGCGCCGGTCCGTGCTCTTCACAGGGGTCATGGATGAGGAGTACGCCAGTCTCGGGACGCAGGACGTCGTGAAGCGCTACACGGCCGATGCCGCCATCGTCACGGAGCCCACCGGACTCACCCTGCACCTTGCCCACAAGGGGTTCGCCTGGGTCGCGGTCGAGACGACCGGTCTGGCCGCCCACGGGAGCCGTCCGCAGGAGGGCATCGACGCCATCACCAAGATGGGCAAGCTCCTCGTGGCCGTGGAACGGCTCGATCAGAGCTACCTCAGGACAAAGCCCCACCCGCTCCTGGGACACCCCTCCATCCACGCCTCCATCATCCAGGGCGGGCGCGAGATGAGCACCTACCCGGACCGCTGTGTGACCCAGTTCGAGCGGCGGACCCTTCCCGGAGAGGACCCGGCCGTGGCCGCGGAGGAGCTCGACGAGATCTGCCGTCGTCTCGCCGCCGAGGACCGCTCCTTCCGGGCGAAAGTGACCCTCGGGCTCACGCGGTCCGCCTACGAGGTCGACCGCAACGAGGGCATAGTCCAGGCCCTGGCCAGCGCCTTCCGGGCCGTGACCCGGCGTGACCCGGAGTACGGCGTCTCCAGCGCCTGGCTCGACTCGGCCATCCTTGGTGAGGCCGGGATACCGACGGTCATCTTCGGGCCCGACGGGGCCGGACCCCACACCGCCCGGGAGTACGTCACCCTGTCGAGCGTGATGACCGGAGCCAAGGTCCTGGCGGAGGTGATAGTCCAGTTCTGCGGGTAGGCCGGTCCTTTCGTCGTCCTGAGGCGGACAGAGGTCGTGACCCTCAGGGAACCTGAGGCCTGAATCAGAGACCCAGACGCTCGAAGATGATTCCGGTGTTGCGGAGGTACCACTCCGGGTCGAAGCAGGCGGCGAGGGCCTCCGGGTCGAGATGCCGCCTGACGACGGGGTCGGCGGCCAACCGCTCGTGGAAACCAACGATGGGTCGGCCCTCTTCGTCGGTCAGCCCACCCGCCTCATCCATCTCCCGCCACAGGTCCATCGCATGCCTCTGCACTATGTCGTAGGCCTCCTGCCGCGGAAGCCCCGCGTCGACCAGCGCCAACAGGACCCGCTGGGAGTAGACGAGGCCCCCGGTGGCCTCGAGGTTCCGGAGCATGCGCTTGGGGTGGACCCGGAGGCCCTTCATGATCCCGGTGAAGCGGGCCAGCATGTAGTCGACGAGGGTCGTGGAGTCCGGGATGATGACCCGCTCGACGGAGGAGTTCGAGATGTCGCGCTCGTGCCACAGACCGATGTTCTCGAGGGCGGCCGCGGCGTTGGCCCGGACGAGCCGGGCCAGCCCCGAGACCTGCTCACACCCGACCGGGTTCCGCTTGTGGGGCATGGCCGACGAGCCCTTCTGTCCCTCGTGGAAGGGCTCCTCCACCTCGCGGACCTCCGTCCGCTGAAGGTGCCTGATCTCCACCGCGTAGCGGTCCAGGCACGACGCCAGAAGGGCCAGAGCGGAGAGGTAGGCCGCGTGGCGGTCGCGCTGGAGGACTTGGGTCGAGACGGCCGCCGGACGGAGACCGAGCCTCTCGCAGACGTAGGCCTCCACCGACGGGTCGACGTTGGCGTAGGTGCCGACAGCCCCGGCCAGCCGGCCCACGGCCACCTCCTCGCGGGCCCTGAGAAGGCGTTCCCGGTTGCGGAGACTGTCGGAGTACCACAGGGCCATCTTCAGGCCGAAGGTGGTCGGCTCGGCGTGGACACCGTGGGTCCGGGCGACCATCAGGGTCCGGCGGTGCCGGACGGCGAGGTCGGCCAGGACGGTGCTGAGTTCGTCCAGGCCGGAGCGGATGATGTCGACGGCCTCGACCATGAGGCTCGAGAGGGCTGTGTCGACAACGTCGTAGGAGGTCAGGCCGAAGTGGACGTAGCGGC
>DPMO01000217.1 GCA_003541445.1 Clostridiales bacterium
CGAGAACGGGAGCAAGACCCTCTCCTTCCTCCTGACCCGCCCGGTCAGCCGCCGCCGGGTCCTCGCCGTCAAGCTGGGAGTCGGGGCCGCCGCTCTCGCCGTCATCATCGCCGTCTCGACCCTGACCCTCGTCATAGCCAGCCACCTCAGCGGGCATGAGCTTCCGGCCGGCCGCTTCATGCTCGGCACCGTGGGCGCCTGGGCCGGGTCCACGGTGATTTTCACCGTGGCGGCCCTGATGTCGGTCCTCTTCTCCGACCAGGTCAAGGCCGGGATGGCGGCGGCCGTGGTGGCCGTCATCATGTCCGTTCCCAGCTGGGTCCCTTCCCTGCGCTGGCTGTCCGTCTACCGGCACATGCAGGGTCTTTCGGTCATGATGCACGGAGAGCCGGACTGGGCCGCCTTCGCGGCCCTGCTCGCGGCGGGTGCAGGGCTCGCTCTTGCCGCCGTCCACCTCTTCGAGAGGAGGGATGTGACATGACGAAGGGCAAGGACGACATCCTCCTGGCGACCACCGACCTCCGCACCGAGTACGAGGTTCTGGGCATGGTCCGGGGGTCGTGCCTCAGGGCCAGGCACCTGGGGCAGGACATCGTGGCCGGCCTCCGCAAGCTCGTCGGGGGCGAGGTCACGGAGTACGCGGCCCTGATGAAGGAGGCCCGTGAGGAAGCCCTGAAGCAGATGATCCAGGAAGCCAGGGACCTCGGGGCCAACGCCGTCATCGGCATCCGCTTCGCCACCTCGACCATCACCACGGGTGCGGCCGAGGTCATCGTCTACGGCACGGCGGTCAAAATCTAATCCGGGCCGTGGGCCCGTGGCGGCCTTGTGGCCGGCTCCTTGACGTCCACGTCCGTGCCGGGTGCACGACATAGGAAGGGGTCCCCCACGTGGGTACCTCTTCATTTCGTACATACATACAACCCGCAGGGCGCCGGCCCCCGCACCGTCCGGCAGGCCACGGTTCGAGCCCCGGCCTCCTCGAGCCCCTGAGGCCGTTCTTCCGGCGGAGGAGGGCTTGACCGCTTCTGAGGGGTGAGGGATGATAGCGGCCGAAGGGCTGTCCGCGGCACGGGGGTGGAGTGTGGAATGTTGCAAGTGGTCGACCTTGTGAAGGACTACGGAAAGACAAGGGCGGTCGACGGGGTCAGCTTCACGGTGAGAGCGGGTGAGGTCTTCGGTTTTCTCGGTCCCAACGGCGCCGGCAAGACGACCACCATCAAGGTCTGCGCCGGTCTGCTCAGGCCGACACGCGGACAGGTCATTGTGAGCGGCTTCGACATCGCCCGTCACCCGGTGGAGGCGAAGAAGAACCTGGGGTACGTCCCGGACAACCCTTTCATCTACGAGAAGCTGACCGCACGGGAGTTCCTCCAGTTCGTGGGAGCGGTCTATCTGGGGGAGGATACCCTCGGAGTCGACGGGCGGGTGGAAGAGGTCCTGGAGACCCTCGGTCTCGCCGACCAGGCCGATGAGCTGATCGAGGCCTATTCCTTCGGCATGAAACGCAGGGTCATCTTCTGCGCCGCCATCCTGCACCGTCCCAAGATGCTCCTGCTCGACGAGCCGACGGCGGGCCTTGATGCGGCCAGCGCCCGCAGGGTGAAGGATATCATTCGCGGGCTGGCCGAAGAAGGCAGTGCGGTCCTCCTGACGACACATATCATGGAGATCGCCGAGCGGCTCTGCGACCGCATCGGGATAATCAACAGGGGGAGGCTCATCGCGGTCGGCACCCTCGCCGAGCTTCGGGAGCGAGCGAGGTCACCCGGATCGACCCTGGAGGACGTCTTCCTCTCCCTCACCGAGAAAGAAGAGGAGAGTGCCGATGAGGGAGTGTAGGCAGGCGCCATGAATCACCTCGCGTCCTTGTTCTCCGTCCAGGTGAAGATACTCCGCAACAGTTATTGGCGCACCCGGCGACAGCGCAGCACCACCATGCTGTTGGTTGGCGCGTCGCTCCTTGCTACCGTCGGAGCCGCCCAGCTCCTCAGGCGTTACGTGCTCGCTGAGTTCCTGGACCCAGCGTGGTTCGTGAATCCCGCTTTCGGCTGGGTCATCTTCAGCCTCGTGGCAGCCTTCGTCTTTCTTGCGACCCTCACGCAGAGCATGGTTTATCTCATACCCAAGTTCTACCGCTCTGCAGACCTCAACTACCTTCTCGCCCTCCCGATTCCCCCGAACCAGGTCCTGACCATCAGGTTCCTCGCCGCTCAGCTGCAGTCCTCACTCAGTGTCCTGTTCCTCAGCCTTGTCATGTTGATGGCGATTGGTTTCAGCATCGGCGCGCCCTGGTACTACTACGCTGCCCTCCTGCCCATCTTCTGGGTCTTCACTCTCATTCCGGCAGGCATCGGCCTTCTCATCGGCATGATGCTCCTGCGCGTGATGACGGTGAAGGCGTTCACGCGCCTTGCCGGGGTTCTGTCGCTGGGAACGATCGGTTCCTGGTTCGCGTTCGTCGGGTTGCCCCCGGAGCGACTGATGCCACTGTTCACCCGTGGGCTGGAGCTCTTCGGTTGGCTGCGCCACCTTCCCGCCGACCTCATCTCCCTGGTCTCGGCCGGACGGCTGCTGACCGCCCTTGCGATTGGCGAGCCCCTCCAGGGCCTGCGCCCGTTGCTCATGCTCATCTTGGTGACCGGGGCTGCGATGC
>DPMO01000075.1 GCA_003541445.1 Clostridiales bacterium
CCTCCTCTCGCCCGAGTCCCTGCGCGAGGTGAAGGACTCCGCGGGCCGCGGGGACCGGCCGGGGCGGGGGTGAGGCCGAGGGGCGGGTCTCTTCCCCTCCCACGCCACGGAGGGAGGACCTTCCCCGGAGGCGAAGCCTGTCCCGGCCTGAGGGCGTGTCTGCCGGATGCGCCGGATATGTATATGGGGACACCCCCTGTCGAGGAGCGTGATGACAATGGCCGGACCCAGGGTGCGGGTCGTGACGGACACCGTCTCCGACGTGCCGGACGACATCGCCCGTGACCTGGGGATAACTCTCATCCCCATGGTCATCAGGTTCGGGGACGAGCAGGTGAGAGACCGGGTCGAGATGGACATCAAGACGTTCCTGGCCAGGCTGGCGGCGACGAAAGAGCCGGTCCGGACCTCCCAGCCGTCCCCGGGCGAGTTCATCGAGGCTTTCAGGAAGGCCGCCCGGGGAGGGGCCACCGTCGTGTCCATCCAGCCTTCCATGAAGTTCAGCGGGGCCTACCAGACGGCGTGCATCGCCCGGGACATCGTCGCCCAGGAGGGCTGCCGGGTTGAGGTGGTCGACACGCGGAACGCTTCCATGGCCCAGGGGTGGGCGGTCATCGAGGCCGCCCGGGCCGCCCTGGCCGGCCTGCCGGTCGAGGATGTCGTGGAGAGGGTCAAGGACGTCTCCCGGAAGGTGAAGACCTTCCTGACCCTCGACACCCTGGCCTACCTCCAGAGGAACGGCCGGTTGGGCCGGGTGCAGGCCCTCCTGGGGGCTCTCCTTCAGCTCAAGCCCATCCTCACGGTGAGGGACGGGGAGCTGGGCCTCGCCGACGCGGCGGTCGGCGCCTCCCAGGTGATGTCAAGGCTCGTCCTGAGCATCCGGCGGAGCATAAGCGAGGGCGCCCGGGTCGCCCTCGCCGTCGTGCATGTCTCGGCCCGTGAGAAGGCCGAGCAGCTCAGGGATGAACTCGGCCGGCTCTACGACGTGGTCGAGTCGCTCATCACCGAGACCGGGCCGGCCATCGCGGCCAACGTCGGTCCGGGCGGTTTCGGGGCGATGCTCTACGAGGTCGACTGAAGACGGGAAGAGAACGGTCATCAGGACGGCCTGCCCTCTCGACTGCTGGGACACCTGTACCATCCTGGCCGAGGTGTCCGGCGGCCGCGTCGTAGGCCTCAGGGGGGACCCCGACCATCCCGTCACCAGGGGCAGGCTCTGCGTGAAGGCCCGGCTGCAGCTTGAGAGGCACAGGTCCCGGGACCGGCTCAAGACCCCTCTTGTCCGCCGGGGGGACGTCCTGGTCGAGGCCTCGTGGGAGGCGGCCCTGGACCTCGTCGCGGACAGGCTCCTCCGGGCGAGGGAGCGTTCCGGGAGCCTGGCTGTAGTCCACTACTGGTTCTCGGGGTCGATGGGCCTTCTGAAAGACCTTTACCAGAGGCTCTTCAACCTCTTCGGCGGGGTGACCGAGCCGCGCGGCAGCCTCTGCTGGTCGGCGGGACTGGCCGCCCAGGAGGCCGACTTCGGCCGCGTTCTCTCCCACGACCCCCGCGACCTGGTCGCGGCGGCCGCCGTGGTCATATGGGGGCGGAACCCCGTCGACACGAACCCGCACCTCGTGCCGTTCGTCGAGGAGGCGCGGGCCGCGGGCGCGCCGGTCGTCGTCATCGACCCGGTGAGGACGGCCACGGTCCGGCGGTTGGCCGACCGCCACATCGCCCCGAGGCCGGGGACGGATGCTGTCCTGGCCCTGGCTGTGGCCGGCGAACTGCTCCGGCGCGGCGCCTATGACCGCGGGTTCTGCGAGGAGCGCGCGGCGGGGTTCGAGGACTACGCCCGGGCCGCGGCCGGTCTCCGTCTCGAGGCGGCCGCCCGGGCCTGCGGGGTCGCGGCGGCGGACATCCTCTTCCTCGCCGACATCCTCGAGACGAGGCGTCCGGCGGCCCTGCTCATCGGGTACGGCCTCCAGAGGCACCGCCGGGGCGGAGAGGCCGTGCGGGCCATCGACGCCCTGGCCGCGCTCACGGGGAACGTGGGCCGTAGCGGGGGAGGCGCCAACTACGCCAACCGACACGCCCAGGGGCTGCTCAGGGACCTCTCCGGGGAGGAGTTCGCCCGAGCCAGGAGGTTTTTCCCCATGCCGGCCCTGGGGACGGAGCTGGCCGCCCTCCGGGACCCGAGGGTCGAGGTCTTCTTCTGCAACAGGGCCAACCCCGCCGCCACGGCGCCGAACGCGGGCGAGGTCGTGCGGGCCCTCCGGGCTGTCGGGTTCAAGGTCGTGGCCGAGATAAGGCCGACGGACACGACGGCTCTCGCCGACGTCGTGCTGCCGGCAGCCGACTTCCTCGAGGACGAGGACCTCTACCACTGCTCCTGGCACACCTATTTCACCTGGGCCGTCCCGGCCGTCAGGCCCCCCGGCCTGGCCTGGCCGGAGACGAGGATAGTCGCGGAGCTTGCCTCAAGGCTCGGGTTCGGGGAGGAGTTCACCCGCACCCCGCAGGAATGGATAGCCTACGCCCTCGAGCCCCTGGTCGCGCGCTGCCCCGGCCTGGCCCCGGGAGGCGACATCAGGCGGCTGCGGGGCACTTTCTTCCCCAATCCCGCCGCCCGGGCCGTCCCGTGGTCCGACGGCCGGTTCGCCACGCCCAGCGGTCGGTTCGAGTTCGGGCGGGAGTGGGGGTGCCTCGAGGACGTACGGTCCGCCGCCCTCGGGCGGTCGACCTCAGGGCCGGCCGGGACGGACGCCTGGGGGGCGGAGCCGGGCCCCGGCGAGGCGGGCCCCGGGGACCGGCCCGTCTTCCACCTCGTGACCCCGCGGACCCGCTGGAACCTCCACTCGCAGTTCTTCGAGGAGGCCCTGAGGCGCCTCTCCCGCGGGTCGGGGCTCCCGCCGGCCTTCCTGCATCCCCGGGCGGCGGCCGGTCTCGGTCTCGCGGACGGGGAGACGGTCGTCCTCCGCACCGCTCAGGGGGAGCTCAAGGCCCATCTGGTCACCGACGACGGCGTGCGGGAGGATACGGTGCTCCTCTACGGCGGCGGGGACCTCGGGCTCGCCCGCGGCGGGGAACCCACCTCGGCCAACCTCCTCACCTCCGACACCCTCACCGACATCGGCCTTCAGGCGGCGTACTACGACTGCACCTGCACGGTGAGCCGCGCGGAGGGACGGCCGGGCCGAGCGGGCACCGCCGGTCCGGCGACGGGACGGGCCGCCGGACCGACGGCCCCGCGTCGGATGACGCTCAGTCGACCAGGATGAACACCAGGTCTTCCTCCCTTTCGGTGACCTCGAGCCAGAGGGTCGCCCTGGCCGTGCTCCCGGTCCGCGTGGCGCTCACGATGACCCCGTAGCGACCGGCCGGTGTGTCGCGCGGGACCGTGACACCTGCCTGCCAGGTTTCCGCGGCGTTCGGCGCAGAGCGGCGCGAGAGGGGCACGGCGAGCCGACCGTCGGGCAGGTTGACGGTTGCGCGGCACTCGGCGGCGGGGAGGCTCGGCCAGGCCGTTATGAGGACCTCACCCCCGGCCGGGACGGGGTTCGGCTCGAGAGCAGCGGTGACGGTGAAGGCGCCGACCTCGAAGACGGCCTGGGCCCGGCGTGTCGTGCCGGGGTAGCGGGCGGTGAAGGTCGCCCGGTGGACCCCCGGCCGGGCCCCGCCCGGGACCACCAGGTCGGCCGTCCAAAGAGCTCCCCGACCGGTGCGGGTGAGGACCACTTCGCCGGCCACGGGCGGTGAGAAGTCGACGGTGACCGACGCCGGCCGGCCCGTGGCGAAGGCCGAGAGGTGGAGGGTCTCGCCCGGCAGGACGAAGGCCGGGTGCACAAACCCCCGCACCGACTTCTCCTCGAGGAAGACGGGCTTGAGGACGGACCGGTGCTCGAGGCCGTTGCGGTCGACGAGCCAGCCGCGGTAGTAGTAGACCCCGGCCGGGAGGATGCGGCCCTGGTCGTCAGTGCCGTCCCAGACCACGGCTTCGGGCGGTTCGGGAGGAGCGTCTTCGGGCCGGAGCGTCTTCAGACGCCGGCCGGAGCCGTCCAGGACGGCCAGGTCCCATCCCCGGGCGTTGCGGTTCCTCAAGGACCCCAGGGAGAAGACGGTGACGTCTTCGACCCCGTCGCCGTCCGGGGAGAACGGGTTGGGCCCGGCTTCCACGAGGAAGAGACAGGAGCGGTAGATGACGGCGGCCGCCTCGGCGCGGGTCAGGGAGCGTCCGGGCCTGAGCGTCCGGTCGGGGTACCCTTCGATGATGCCCAGGCGTACGGCGAGGGCCATTCGCCGGCGGTGCACGGGGGCGACCTTCGAGCCGTCGCGGAACTGCCTGATGTAGGTCCAAGCGTCCTCGGCGTCCAAGGCCTGTGCCACGTCCCCGAGGCCCAGGGCCTCGACGAGGACCGCGACGGCCTCCTGCCGCGAGAGGCCGGCGGAGCTCCTCCGGACCCAGCCCCGGCCGGAGGCCTGTCCGACACCGCGGCCCGGCGACCGGGCCTGGTCGGCGCCGCCGGCCAGAGAGAGGGCCGCGCGGGGAGGCGGGAAGGGGTCGCCCGGGAAGACCCTGACGAGCATGTCCCCGAAGTCGCTGCGGGAGATGGCGGCGTTCGGGCGGAACCCGGTCAGGCGGAGACGACCGGGCCACCGTATGACACCTCCGACCTCGCCCGGCGGCGGTACGACCCCCTCCTCCCAGAGGACCCGCACGTACGTCTCTGCCCAGTGACCGGACATGTCGGGGTACCACAGGCGCCGGGCCGCGGCCGGCCCGTCAAGAGCGCAGACGACGAGCACAAGGGCTGCCGCGGCGAGGCTCAGGGACCGCTGCGTGCCGGTCGAGCGCAAGCCGTTTCACCTCCTGCGCCGGGGCTGTCGCGTCTCCCGGCAGAGGGCGGCGCATTCTCCCCGCCGACGGGCCCTCCTCCCGTGAAGGACGTCGCCCGCACCAACATCTCACGTCACAGAGGGACGGCCTCCGGGGCGGTCCCTCGGCTGGAGTCGGACGAGGGGGGATGGAAGGCGAAAGAGTCGAGCGATTCCCGTTGACCCGTGCGGCCGCGGCCGCCTAAGATGCTCAGTGGACCCACATGTCGCCTTGCCTGCCGCGGACATCCGGCCTGACCTTCCGACCGAGAGGAACCCAGGAGCTTCCTAGGCTCCGGAGGGGGGACGTGGATTGAAGCGGTTCACGTCGGCGAGGACGCGGTACCTCCTGCTGGCCTTGGCGGCGGCCCTTCTGGCCGGAATCTTCGTGCACATCTACCTGTCGGGGGTCGCGCGTCGGGTCCCCGTCGTCGTCGCCGCCCGTGACTTCGAGGCCTACTCGGTCCTTGACGCCCACCTGGTGAGGACGGTGCTCCTGCCCGCTTCCGCCGTTCACCCGGCGTCGGTGTCCCGGGCGGCCGACGCGGTCGGCAAGACGAGCCTCGTCCCCAGACGGCAGGGGGAGCAGATCCTCGCCTCGAGTCTTGTGAGCGGGGACGAACCCGGGGAGTACCGGGCCGGGCTCAGACCTGAGGAACGTGCCTTGTGCCTGCCGGCCGAGGCGGTCCTCGGCGGCTGGCTCGGGGTCGCGCCGGGGGACTATGTCGACCTGACGGTGGTTCTGGACGGGGTGTCGCACTGCCTCGCGCAGGGCCTGGAGGTCCTGGATGTCGTGAAGGACCCCTCGGCTCCCTTCTCCGGGGGGCGGATCCAGGCCCCGCTGGGCGTGTTCCTGCGCGTGACCCCGGCCCAGGCGGAACGCATCACCC
>DPMO01000025.1 GCA_003541445.1 Clostridiales bacterium
CGCCCCCGAGCGCATCTCCTCGACGGCCACGGCCACGGAGTGGGGAACCTCCTCCCGGGTGAGCTCAAGGATCTTCTCCCGCACCAGCTCGGCGATGACGAAGGCCTCCGGCTGGTCGGTGACCATGTCCTCAGGATAGTAGCGTGGCCCCTCGGGCAGGAGGGACTCGATGGTCCTGAGGAGGAGCTCGAAGGAAGGGTCCCGGAGGGCGGAGACGGCCTGGACGGCGGCGAACTCGCCCAGCTCCCGGTACGCGTCGAGGTTGGCCCGCAGGACGTCGCCCCGACAGAGGTCGGCCTTGTTGGCCACGAGGATGACCGGGGTCGAGGCGGCGCCCAGTCTTTCCGCTACATAGCGGTCACCCGGACCGGGTCGCTCGGGGGCCTCGACCATGAAGAGGACGGCCTCCACCTCCTCGATGGCCGCCAGGGCCACCGCGACCATGTACTCCCCGAGACGGTGCCTCGGCCGGTGGAGACCGGGTGTGTCGATAAAGACTATCTGGGAGTTCTCCCGGTTGACGACCCCGGTGATACGGTTGCGGGTCGTCTGGGGCTTGTCCGAGGTGATGGCGAGCTTGCGGCCGACGAGCCGGTTCAGGAGGGTCGACTTGCCCACGTTCGGCCGGCCGACGATGGTCACCAGGCCCGAGCGGAACCCGGACGGCTCCCGGCCCGGCTCCCCTGCCCGGGGCCCGCTCAACGCTCGGTCGCCTCCAGTCTGAACCCGCCCGGGAGGAGCCTGCGGGCAGAGGTCACGCACCGCCCACCCTCGAGGTCGGCCAGGACGACCACGGCGTCGGGACCGAACTCGAAGATGACCTGGCGGCAGGCCCCGCAGGGAGTCACGAAGAGGTCGAGCTCTGCCGGTCCCTGCGCCGCCCTCTTGGAGCGCAGGTAGGACGCATCGGCGGCCACCGCCACGGCCAGGACCGACCTCTCCCCTTCCGAGACGGCCTTCTGCACGGCCACCCGCTCCGCGCAGTTCGTCAGAGGATACGAAGCCGACTCCACGTTGGCCCCGCGGTAGATCCGGCCGCCGGGTGTGAGGACGGCCGCCCCGACCTTGAAGCCCGAATGCGGGGCGTAGGCCATCTCCCGGGCGGCCAGGGCCTCCTGGACAAGGTCCTCCAGGGTCACGCCGGTGTCCCCCACCTCACGGTGGAGGTCCTCACCCTTTGCCGTTCCCGACGCTCCCGTCAACTCATGGCACCTCCTCTTCGGCCTCACTGCAGGCTGAGAGCGCTCTCGGGCGGGACCACGAGCACCCAGACCGGTCCCGGCGGCAGGACCAGGGGGTCGCCCTGGAGGTCCGTGTACACCGCAGCCCCGTCCCTTCCCGCCTTCGACCACACGGCGTCCAGGACCCGCCCTCCGACGAAGACCTTCGCCCGGCCCGAACCGGTCAGGGTCATCTCGAGCCGTCCCTCGGGGTCCCCCGGGATGACCCGACATGTCGCCCGGTGGACGATGACCGTCGTCGCGCCGAGCTGACGCTCTGTCGCCGCGTCGATGTGGGCCGCCCCCCTGACGTACCTCATCCACCGCCCGGACTCCGGGTCGTAGTCATAGGTGACGGCATAGCCGCCAGGCGCCCCGTAGGAGACGGTGAAGCGCATGACCGACTGCCCCGCGGGTAGGACGGCGTCTTCCGCGGAGGCGGCGAAGCGGAACGCCGTGGGCGTCATCGCGGTCAGACTGAATCCCTCGTAGCCCCGGGCCTGGCTGGCGGCCCGCAGGAGGCTCGTACCCGTGAAGGTGTTGAACGGCGGCCTGCGGCCCGACATGTGCCAGAAGGCTCCCGCATCCTTCATCGCGTCGATGCTCCTCGCCGAGGAGCCGAGGCGGGCCACCTCCTCAAGGGCCTGAGGACTCCCGCCAACATGGGCCACCACCGCCCCGACGGGCATGACAAGGTCGAGCATGTAGGGACGGAGGCTCCGCACCGGCCCGATGGCCGCCGACTCCGTGTGGAGGAAGAAGGCCACGAACCTCGTCAAGCGGCCCTCCACAAGGACCTCGTACACCAGACAGGCGTCGCCGAGGCCGGACTGCGGCCGCGACGGGGCGGCGTTGTCGACGACGACCGCCAGGGGGCGGTGGAGGAGGTGCGCCTCGGGAACCCACGCCCCGCAGAGCGGGCAGGCGGCCCGGCCGGGCGGGGGCTCCCCGCCGCCGTCTCCTTCGCCGTCCCCGCCGGTCTGGCCCTGACCGTCGCTCCCGTCCCCTTGCGAGCCCTCGCCGGAGCTCTCACCGCCGACCTCGCCGCCCGCAGGGCCGCCGGCGGAGCCGTCACCCCCCACGCCGGGCGGGCCGGCGACGGGGTCGGGGCGGCACCCGCCCGCTCCCAGCAGGCCGACGAGGGCGGGCCCGAGGGCGAGGACCATGACGAGGACCAGCACCGGCGCCTGGCGGTGGCGGTCTGGCGCTCTCATACCGTCTCCCCTCCCAAGGCGGCCGGAGGCTTCCTGCGTCGCGGCGGGACGAAGACGCCGCCGGAGATGACGAGCTTCAGGCCGTCCTCGACGGACAGGTCGAGGACGGTCACGTCCTCACGGGGCAGATAGAGGAGAAAGCCCGACGTCGGGTTCGGCGTGGTGGGAACGAAAACTCCCACCAGCTCGGACGCCGTCCTCTCGACCAGTTCCGGCGGAGCCGCCGAAGTCACGAAGGCGAGGCAGTAGATTCCCTTCCGCGGGTACTCGATAAGGGCCACCTGCTTGAAGGCCGTCTTCTCCTGACGGACGAAGGCGTCCGTTATTTGCTTCATAGTCACATATATGCTGCGGACGATGGGCGTACGCTTCATGACGGTCTCGCCGAAGCCTATGACCCGGCGCCCGACGTAGTTCGCGGCCAGGAGACCCACGAAGAGAACGATGACGAGGGCCAGGACGAGGCCTGCCCCGGGGATCTCGTGCCCGATGGCGCGGGCGACGAGGCCCCGTAGCTGACGGTCAAGAACGTCGAAAAGCCAGACCGTGAGCTGCCAGGTGGCGACGATGGGGACAAGGACGATGAGGCCGGCGATGAAATAGTTGCGGAGTCTGGTCAAGGTTCCTCCTCCAGACGGCGGGACCGGTGAGCGCGTTCCGGCCGGTGCGCGGGTTCGGGAGGGCGGGCGCCGGTCATCCCCTCCTCCTCGGCTCTACCGGTCCGGCTCTTCCGGTTCAGAGGACCACTTCCGCACAGGCGCCCTGCAACCCTGCCGCGGGAGGGGACGGCCTATCAGCCGAGGCCGCCGTTCCCCTGCGGGACCGGGCTACCGGTGCCCTACGTACGAGTGTTTCCCTCAGCGCGCGAGACCTATCCCTCGGCAGGCGTTCCCCCCGCTACCCGAGGACGACATGCCTCTCCCAGTCCGGGTCCTCGGCCGGGAAATCCTCTCGGAAATGGGACCCCCGGCTCTCGGTCCGCTCAAGGGCCGACCTGGCCACATAGGTCGCCGTGGCCACCGCCGACTCCATCTCAAGGGCGAGCAGGAGGTCTGACGGGGTCGCCACCTCGAGGTCGGGCAAACGGCGACCGAGGTCCTCCAGTCCGGCCAGGGCCTCCCTCAGCTTCGGGCCGCTCCTGACCGGCCCCAGCAGGCGGTCGGCCAGGGCGTGCAGTTCCCGCCGCAGGCGGTGCGGCCGTCCGGCGCCCCGGCGACCCGCGCGGCC
>DPMO01000014.1 GCA_003541445.1 Clostridiales bacterium
ACCCTAACGCGGGGAAGGCCGCCGTATCCGGAGCGAGGACAACCGCCGAGGCTCTGGATGACTCGCCGGGGTAGTGAGGACGGCACGTGGAGACAGAGCGCGTCGCAACACGGGAGGCCCACCGAGGTGAGGGGGTCGCTGACCCTCAACCGCCTGGGCAAAAGGCGGGCCGAGGTGGGCGTCGGAGGGGTCCATAGTACTGAGGAAGCCGGGTAATGCCGGTGGAGGGAAGGGTCCCCGGTTCGGGTGTGCTTCGGACGGAGCCGAGGAGAGGAGATTGGCCACGAGGCCTAGTAACTCCGCGCGAGTCCAGAGGCTTCAGAGGAAGCTCTACATCAAGGCCAAGGGTAACGATACGAGGTCTCCGAGCGAGGGAGCCGGCATCTCCGCAGTCGAGTAGGCTGTTGTGAGCCGCCGGTCGGTATCGGACAGCATGCCTTGACGTGAAACCCGTCCGAGAGCCGGATGCGGGAAATCCGCACGTCCGGTTCGGATGAGCGGGCCCGGGAAACCGAGTCATGGTTGGGCTAGTGAGGCACTCCCAGAGGAAACGGGGAGCGAACAGATAGGCCTGACCTACCGCCACGGCGCCCGGGTTCGACTCTACCGGGGCCACTGGGTACGGACGGCAGGTCCGCGGCGGTTCTGGTATAGTATCAGCGACGGCTGATGCGAACGGAGACCGATTGGTGTGAATGAAAGACGCCAGCGTGTATGGCGCCACCTCCGGCCAATCATTGATGAGCTCGAGGTCAGGCTCCGGGATATCTACGGCAACCGGTTCCTGGGCCTGGTGCTGTTTGGCTCGCATGCCCGCGGTGCTGCCGAAGCAGGTTCAGACATCGACCTCATGCTCCTCCTGCGAGACTCCGGTGGCATCAACGAGAGGCGACACTATGCTGACGTTGTTGCGGAGTTGTCCCTCCGGCATGATGTTGTCATCTCTCTGGTCCCCATCGGGATTGAAGAGTTCCAGAGGAGCAAGACGCCGCTTCTCCTCAACGTTCGGAAAGAGGGTATAAGGCTTTGAGCCTTCCGGGTGTGATGGACCTGCTAGAGAAAGCCGAGAGGAGTCTTGCTGCAGCCGAAGGGCTCCTGGCTGACGGCTTCCCCGATTTCGCCGCGGCCCGGTCCTACTACGCCATGTTCTACGCGACGGAGGCCCTCTTGTTGAGCCGCGACCAGTCTTTCTCGAAGCACTCGGCTGTGATAGCAGCCTTCGGCAGGGAGTTCATCAAGCCAGGACTACTGCCTCAATCCCTCCACCGCGACCTTCTTGAAGCCTACGACCTTCGGAACCTGGGGGACTATGGAGCTCCCCACGCTGTCGATCATGCGGTCGCTGCCCAGGTCCTCGAGAAGGCAAAGGCCTTCTGTGCGGCGGTTGACGACTTCCTGGCTTCACAAGGAGACTAGGCAAGCCCGCCCAACCAGCCGCTCAACCTGACGCCGGCCTCCCTGGGGCCCCGTCTGGTCGGTGACGGCCGGCGCAGGTTAACGGCAAACCGTTAGCCAGACCGAGCTGCGGCCTACTCTCGATACATCTGCTGACAGTGCCCAGTTGCTGGATTCTTGCCTGGAGTGGTAACCTTCTTATTTGGAGATGGTGACCCGCCCCATGGACGAGGTGCAAGAGTGGTTCGCCCAGTCCGAATACGACCTCGGGTCCGCGGAGGCCATGTTTGATTCGGGGCGGTACATGTACGTCGTCTTTATGTGTCATCTGGCTGTTGAGAAAGCCCTCAAGGGTCTCGTAGTGCACCGCACCGGTAAGGCTCCTCCCCGCACCCACAACCTAGTCCAGTTGGCCGGGTTGGCCCAGCCCACCTTGACCTCGGCTCAGACAAAGTTCCTCGGCCGACTTAGTGCGGCCGGCGTTTCCACCAGATACCCGCAGGAGCTGAGCAAGGCTCTGAAAGACTACCCAGCGGATGTCGTACGAAGGTACATTGCCGAGACGAGGGAGGTAGTCTCATGCCTAAAGAGCCAGGTTACGTGAAAGCGGTCAAGGCGTATCTTGCTGCCCTTGAAAGGCATGGGGTCACGGCAAAGAAAGCCTACCTCTTCGGTTCTCGGGCAAAGGGAGACGCCGGGCCTGACAGCGACATCGACTTGATTGTTGTCTCTCCGGCCTTCACTGGCATGCCGCAGTGGAAGCGGTGGGAGGTACTCGGCGATGCTCTCTCTGAGGTGTTCGAGCCAATAGATGTTCTCGCCTACTCTCCAGAGGAGTTCGATGCCAGGAAGGATAGAGAGGCCTCGTTCCTTGGTCACATACTGAAGAGAGCAGAGCCCCTGGCCCTGACGCAGAGCCCCGAGCCATCACCTCGCAGTTGATTTCCCCCTTCCTCCCACTATGCAGGCATACACATGGCTGGCTGACCGGGCGTTCAAGTTGACGCCGGCCTAACGAGGGCGCGTCTGGTCTGCAGCGGCCGCCGCAGGTGGGCCGCCAGTCGTTGGCGCGACTCTAGGGACCTGGGCCCCGTTGCAATCGCGGTATCCCTCGAAGTTAGCCCTGTGGCTCGAGCAAAGGGGTCGGTGCGGCTGACCGTCGGTTCCCCGTCTACTTCACTGGTTCGGTCAGAAGATGGTGCCGCACTCAAAGAGATGAAACGGGGCGCTGGTCTTTGAGGCGCGCGGCGTAGAGACGAGGAGGAAGGGGTCACCGGTCTGCGGGAGGGCGCGACCGCCCGGGTGCGGACTCTCGTAACTCCAACCCAGTTGCGCCGGCACCGTTTCATGCTCGACGTTGAGCCAAGGAAAGGGAGAGGAGATAACTGCGAAGCGATCGACTTACGTGACCAACATGCAGCACCACCTTGACCTGGACCACGGTATTGCAGAGGACATCCCCGGCCCGGCCCTCAACATCGGGCTTTTCCTCGGTTCTATCGTCGCCTGGGTGAGCACCCACAAGGACAGGCCGAAGGAGCGGACGAACAAGCCCTGGCGTCGCAGCCCAGGGCGACCGCGTTGCGTCGGCACCGTGTACGCATGGTTCGATGCAGATGGCTCCACAATCGTTCGGGAATGCCCGATCTGCGACGGCAACGGTGTGATTCGTGGCTGGGAAGGCACTCCTTGGGACCGGCGGAGAGACTAGGCCCACCCTAACGGCCAGCTCCAGCGGACGCATTGTCAACCCCGGCCATCGACTGAGGCCGCGCACCGGCTCCGCTCAGCCGCTATCCGTCAGGTTGGTTGCTGGGGTCAGGGGTAGACCTCGCGGCGGTGGCCGATCTTGACGATTGTCACCGCCAACCGGAGGTCATCCACCTCATAGAGGATACGGTAATCGCCTTGCCGGACCCGATAGCGGTGTTGACCGGGCAGCTTCTCGCACCCGGGCGGACGAGGGTCGGCGGCTAGACCGTCGATGCGCTTTGTCACGCGGGCTAGGTCCTTGGGGGGGAGAGACTCGAGCTCCAATGGCTAAGGTCTTGACCCTAACGCTGTAGTTTGCCACGGCGCTCGTCAAGTCGTCGGGCATTGTCCCAGCCTAACCCGCCGCTCAACCTGACGCCGGCCTGGGGCCCCGTCGGTTGGCAACGGCCGCCGCAGGTGAGCCGCCGGCCGTTGGGCCCTATCCCGCGTAACATCAGGGCCACATGGACGAAACGGAATGGTGGGTTGGGAGGTGTAGCTGTGAGAGCAGCACAAGCACTGGAGCTAATCCAACAGGCACTCCTCGAGCCCGTTGAGACCTGGAGTGGCTATTCGCCCAGGGCTACTCCGTTGTGCGTCTACGACAAAGACGAGCACTACTT
>DPMO01000228.1 GCA_003541445.1 Clostridiales bacterium
CTCCGGAGCGCTTGCCGATAATCTCAAGAAGATGGCCGGATATCGCAACCGGCTGGTCCATCTCTACCACGAGATAACTCCAGAAGAACTCTACGGGATAATCCAGGACGAGGTCGACAACCTCAAGGATTTCATCATCCAGACCCTCGAGTATCTGGAGAAGTCGTAGCCCGGGAGAGTTGGACGTGTGGGGCCGAGACCGCGCGGCGGCGCCGCCATCGGGGCTCCCACGGTGCCCTCCACGGTGCCGCCCGCGCCCTCGGTCACAGGTGGAGGCGTTGATGACCCTGGAGGAGGTTGCCGCCTATCTCCGACTCAGCAAGGACACCGTGTATCGGATGGTCCTCAGCGTTTGATACGCCTGGCGGCAAGAGAGTGCGTGCCATTCTTGAGGAGTATCGTGTTCGGCTGACCGAAGTCCTGGGTGAGAGCCTGGAAACCCTTGTCCTTTACGGATCGCAGGCACGAGGGGAGGCCGAAGAGGGCTCGGACATCGATTGGACGCCGCTCGAGGGCTCTTGCGGGATGGGTATCCGGACTTCGCCGCGTCACGGGCTTACTACGCCATGTTCTACGTCGCCGGGGCCCTCTTGGCGACACGGGGGCTATCCTACAGCAAACATTCTACGGTGATTGTCGCTCTTGGCAGAGAGTATGCGAAGGAGGGCAGGCTGGACGCCAAGTTTCATCGGTGGCTGATTGCGGCCCAGAACTTGAAGAAGAACGCGGGTCGCCAGTGAGCTCACCGCTGACCCCTGACCCCTTACCCCTGAGAGCCTCGGAGCGCATAGTTGCGGACGTCCGTCTGCGAGGCAGGAAAGCGGACCCTGCTACTGGAAACCCAACCATCAGCCACACCCTCAGACACAATCTCCCATCGCTACTTGAGGACCTGCTCCCGAGTCGCAGTCCTTCGAGGAGGCTCGCCCGATGCCCCGGAACCGCACCGGACGGACGCGTCGCGTCGCCGCGGCCGTCCTCGTCCTGACTCTGTTCGGGACCGCCGCGGTTCTACCCGCCGACACCGCAGTCGTGAGCGCCGCCCGAGGTATGACCTGGAAACCCCTGCTCTACGACGTGACGGTCACCTACGACCCTCGAACCTTGGAGATGTCGGTGACCTGTGTCCTGGACGTCCGGGTCGTCCGGAACAGGGACTACCGTCTGGCGCTCCGCGGCTACTTCCAGATAGAAGAGGCCGAACTGGACGGCGTGCCGGCTGAGGTTCGCCGAGGAAGGACCTGGAACATAATCGAGGTCAGCCGCCCGCCCAGGACGTCGGAGTTCGGTGAGCTCAAGCGATGGGTCGTCAGCTACCGCGGCACCCCCGAGCGCTACGACCGGGAACAGGACCGCTACTGGGCCTGGGCCACCGAGGAGGCCGTCTGGCTCTGCTGGGCCCTTGACTGGCTCCCCGTGGAGGCCGGCGTCTGGCTGCCTGACGACTACTGGACCAAGACCGGCTTCAGGCTGTCGGTGAGCGTTCCCGAAGACTGGGTGGTCTTGTCGCCCGGCTCGGTCGGGGTCAGAGAGGTCTCAGGCGGCGTGGCCACCTACCGCTTCGACAAGAGGTACGGCGACGAAGAGGCGTATCCCCCCGTCGTCATCCTCGCCGGCCCCTACCGCCTCTGCGGCACCGGGTCGGCCGAGGGGGTGTCCTACACGGTCTGGGGGCTCCCCAAGTGGTCGGACGCGGCTCAGGACCTCTTCGAGGAGATGGGCCCCATGCTCGAGTACTTTCACGAGGTCATAGGGAGGCTCCCCGAGACGTCGCCGGAACGGCCCCTGACGGCGGTCCAGGTCCCGCCCGAACAGGGCGGGGGAGTGGCCTGGCCGGGGCAGAACTTCATGGTCGTCGCGGCCGAAGGCCAGAGATACAGGTTCGGCGATGAGGGAGACCCCCGGGACCTCTGGGCTCACGAGCTCGCCCACCTGGTGGTCCCCGGTTTTGATGACGGCCTGGTCGACTTCCTGGCTCTCGACTACCTCCGGTACCGGGACCCGGTCACCTTCGAACTCGCCCTGACCTGCCAGATGCGCTACTTCCTCGAGGCCGTGGAGGAGCACGGTGACCGGGCCATCCTCCCGGCCATGGAGGCCCGAGCGGGGGGCGAGGAAGTGCCGGAGGTCCACGCGTTCCTCTACACCAAGCCGGCCCTGGTCTGGAACATGTTCCACAGGCTCTTCGGTGAGGAGACCACCTACGCCGCGCTCAGGCGGTTCATAGACATACACAGGCGCTTCCAGGACACGGACCACCTCCCCTTCTCCGACGGCTGTAAGAAGTGGTTCGATATGCTCCGCCAGGCGATCGGGGAGGAGGCCGGTGAGGAGGCCGTCCGCTTCCTGGACGCATGGTACCTGGAGGCCCATCCGGTCGACCTGGCCGTGGCCGACGTGGTCTGCCGGGAGACCCGGGACGGAGACTGGACCCTCGCCTTCAACCTCGTTGATGAACACGGGTCCGGAACCCCCCCGGCCCGGGAGTCCGTCCCCCTGGTCGACGTTGTCGTCGTCACCGAGGCCGGCGGGAGCCGGACGACACACACCCGAGAGGTGGTCCTCACCGGCGACCGGATTGAGGTGGAGTTCACCTTCCCCGCCCGCCCCGTCTCGGTGACCCTGGCCCCCTGGGTCCTCGACTACGACCGTTCGGACAACCACGCCGCCCCCGAGCGCCCGGCCGCCCCTGCCGACAAGCTCGGCACGGCCACGGTGGCCGGGGCCGTGCTGCTGGCGGTGTTGGCGGCCGTTCACCTCTACCGGCGGCGCCCGGGCCGGGTCCAGAGCCCGCCGATGGCGGGAAGCGCTCCCGGGCCGCGGGGCTAGCGCGCGAGGTGGAGGAGATGGCAATGGCGGTCTTCGGAGAGGGACCGAACTCGGCCGATTCTGAGCAGAGAGCGCGACAACCCTACGCTGGGTTCGAGAGGATGAAGGGCGGTCTTCTCTTCGTGGTGCAGGCTGGGACGGCCGGTCTCATGTACGCCGCCTACGAACTCTTCGGGAGGGAGGTCCTGCCGACCCTTGCCGTGGTCCTCCTACTCTACGGGGCCTATTTCGTTCTCCGCTGGCCTATCTGGCACTACCTCTACCGCTCCTGGGGACATATGGACGACCGCAAGGAACTGGCCAACATCCGGCGCTTTCTCTGGCTGTGGGGCGCCCTCCTACTCGGCTTGTTCGGCCTGCTGATAGTGACCGGTGCCTTCGAAGCCCCTCTCTGGCCCACGCTTGCCCTCGTCCTCTTCCTTTGGGTCACTCTCGCTCTCTACGGACGATTGCCCGTCGACGGCCCGATGGTGGGGTTCACCGTGGTGATAGTCACGGAACTGCTCAGAATCTGGCCCTCGGAGTTCAGAATCGAGACATGGGGGCTGATAGTGCTCGCGACGGCCCTGATGGGGGTGGCCCAGCACTACGATTTCATGAGAGAGGAGCGTGGCGGGAGGAAGGCAGGTGGCCCGGCCGGACCGGGGCCGGCCCCTCCGAGCCGTCCAGCGGCAGCGCTCGGACTCCCCTGGTGGACACCCCTGGCCCTGCTCGTCGCCGCGGCTGGGGTCTTGCTCCTGACCTACGCTTCACTCTCCGGGCCGCATCACGTTCCCGGCGCGGGGCCGGTGGGCCCAGCCGATGCGGGCGAGTTTTCGCGGACCGAGGTCGGCGGGGCGGTCCTGCTCTTCAGGGAGTCGCCGCACGATGGGCCGCATGGCTCCATCTTCGCCGTGATGCTGGCGGGTACGGGCGACCAGACCCCCGAGGAGTGGTACTGTGCCCGCCTCTCCCGGGATGTTGTGCTTCTGTGCTGGGGCTGGGATGAAGGCGACAAGAGCTTGGCCAGATGGGTCTGGGAGGCGGGCGGTACCAGCAGTGGTTGGACGGGCCGCGACCATACCGAGTTCCGCATCACCTTGCCGCACGGTGAGATCGTCGAGGCTCTGGAGTGTCTTGTTCATGCTCTGTTCAGCCAGGAGACCGCTGGGGTGTTCGCCCTGCTGAAACACAATCTCCGCCCCGAGATTGAGCTGCTGACCAGAGACGAGTCGGCCGCCCCGCCGCACGCCTTCATGGACCGGATGCTGGCCGGCACCGTCTATGAGGAGTCCCTCGGGGAGCAGGACCGGGCGCCGTTTACGGTCCGCAAGCTCCTGGATTGGCTGGCCCGGGAGTACACGCCGCGGCGGCTCGTGGTCGTTGTCGAGGCTGACGTCGACCGGGAGAGCGTGATAGCCGTTCTGCGCGAAGCGCTTGACGGCGTGCCGCCTGGGGCTCCGCCGGAGGCGAGGAGTGTCAACCTTCTGCCCCGGGAGCCCGGGTTTCTAGTCCTACCTGAAGCTGCCTCCCGGCAGGTGATCACAGGGTTCGGCATAGACGGTCTGCCGGTTTCTGACGGCCCGGGAACGTCCGCCGCTTCAGAGGCTCCCGGCCGTGGAACCTACGTCTCGTTGGTTCTGTCCCTGGTTCGGGAACGGTTGGCCGACACGCTGC
Organism: Clostridiales bacterium; assembly: GCA_003541445.1. Taxonomy (GTDB): domain Bacteria; phylum Bacillota; class Sulfobacillia; order UBA995; family UBA9673; genus UBA9673. Next base: position 4,486 of record DPMO01000228.1, read on the forward strand.
CGGACGGGCTTGTCCTGGACGAAGAGAGGACCACCTGCTGGGCTGTACGGGGAGCCCGGGGCCTCACGGTGGCCTGCGCGGTCACCGGGTGGCCGGAAGAGACAGAGCACGCCGACGCGTGGTTCCGCGACCTGGGGGAGTCCGCGACCGGGGCACTCCGGAGTATCCTATCCGACCTCGCGAAGAAGGGCCCCTCAGACGCCGAACTGGAGGAAGCCCTCTCGGACTTGCGCGGTGCGGGGAGCGAGCTCCCGCCTGATGCCGACCCTACTCTGGTCGACGCCTACTTCGAAGGCATCGAGTGGGTCCCGGGGGTGGTGTCCGACGAGGACATCGCGGCCCTGCGGACCCTGGAGGCCGAGGAGCTTCGCGCACGGGTCCGAGCCGTGGCGGCCGACTGCGCCTCCAGGGCGGAGTACACGTTCCTGCTCGTCCGCGGTCCGGCTCCGACCGGAGGGGTGGGCCGCCTCGGCCTGCCGGCCCTCATCGCACTCGCAGCCGTGGCCGTGATCACGGCCGTGGTAGGCATCACCTTGGTCAACAGGTGGATGGCGGGACGTTGAGGCCGCCGATGCACCTCGAACCCGACCGTTGCGGGCGTGCGCCCTGAGGGAGGAAACCGGACCCTGTCGCTGGAAACTCACCCATCAGATACATCGGCTGACGCAGGGTCATCGAGGCCGTGCGGCTCCTCGACAAGGTGGCCCAACCCCGCGAGCCCTCGCTACCGGTCGTCACCTTCCAGACCGCTATGTTCTTTCCTTCCTCGGGTGACCTCTACTTCAGCACCACGTCGGTGCCCTCCACCCGCGGCCCCTTCACCCACCTGACCCTCGACCAGCTGTTCTCATCCGGGGACGGTCAAGGGCCGTGAGAGCCCGGCCCACAATCCTCTTGGCTCTCTACCGGGACCGCGTCGCCCTGCGTACCGCCGGCACGGTGGCGCCCCAGCTACTCGTCAGCGCATGCCCGGGTCCGGCAGGGGTCTCACCAGTGCAGTCGGCCGAGCGTCGATGGGCGCGTCGTCGGGCCAACGTGTAGCGTGTAACCAGCAGGGCGCCGCGCGCAGTCCTCAATGACACCTCCGCAGGCGCCCTGTCTGTTGACGCGCGTGTTAGCAGAGCGAGCCGTCGTCCTCCGAGCAACACGAGCACCGTCCTGGACCCCCGTCCCAGGAACTGGTCTCTGCTTTCAGGATGGCCTCGATGTCGGGTATGCAGCAGACGCCCTTGGGGTTTCCTTGCACCGGTTTCCGGTGCTGGCGCCTGTTGGCGCCCTTAGTAGATACACGCGTCGAGCAGAGCGAGCGCTTCCTGTAAGACCTGCGCTGGTGCGTTCCCAATGCGCTTGGCTCTTCTTGAACGGAAGTCGATTGACTTGATCTGCTCCACCATCACAAAGCCGGTTACGTCCTCTGACTCGGGAATACGCACATGGAACGGGTAATCCCGGCGCGTGCTGGTGATAGGACAGACCATACAGAGCCCTGTATGCTTGTTGAAGAGGTCGTTGCTAACTACGAGGGCTGGCCGGCGGCCGCGTTGTTCATGGCCGGACTGAGGGTCAAAGGTCACGGTAATGAAGTCCCCTTTCCGCGGGACATACTCCGCCACCTACCACACCTCCCTACCTACCGGACCGCCCCACTCCAGTTCCTCCGGCCTGTAGTCCTTGGGTATGCGCCGGACAAGCTCTCGCAGATCGAGTCCGCCTCGTATGCGGTGGACGGGCGTGATGATGATGCTGCCGTCGCGGACTGTGACGTGCACTGCGTCCCCCACGGAAATGTCCACTTCCGACAGCAGTTCCTTACTCAGGCGAAGCCCCTGGCTGTTACCCCACTTCTGAACTCTGGTCAGCATCGGGCCCACCTCCTGCGGCTACCCAAAGTATAGCCAACGAAAGGCGACCGGTCAAGGTCGCTGTGGCGCTAACGCTTGGCGGCTCAGCGGCGCCGATGTGATTCCGCCGACGGGGGTCGGCCGGATCGAAGGCGTGGATTTCACATCCGGGCCGCCTACGCCCTGGGCCTGGCTCCGGGACACCTGCGGTGCCTGGCCCTGGCCGACGGACTCCTGAGCGGGGTGGTCGCAGGCGCCGCTCTGAGGTTGTGCCTGGTCCTGCGCCCCACCATCGCGACCGGACTCACGGTGCAGGGTCGCCTTTGGGACGACCTGCCGCGCCTGCCCCGCTCCCGGGACGGCCGGCACGAACCCCGGCCCTCATTCTGACCCTGTCAGCCCCGAGCGGCGACGTTTCCCATAGCCCGCAAGGGCGAGAGCACAGGTCGCTGCCACCATGAGCACAGCGCCCAGGATGACCGCCGGCTGTCCGGCCCAGACTCGAAAGAGCGAGATAGAGGTGGCGGACTCGGCGATGTTGAGGATGTTGGCGTCCGGGTCGAGGACAACACGGGTGAACAAGGAAGGAGCGGTGATCTCGAAATCCGCCTGCTGAACGGACTGTTCAGGAATATCCGGCAACGCGATTGTTACCGTTTCGAGTTGGGTTCCGCTCCTGACCACGCTCACGGTGACGGGCGGCAAGGGCATGGGGAACTGGTTGGTGACTGTGCCTCTCACCTGCCAACCTTCAGTGGTCCGGTGGACTGTCACATTCTCCAGAGTCAGCTTGGGCGTCGTGGCCGTCCCGAGCCACTGCTCAAAGAAGCGGTCGAGGTCAAGGCCAGACTCTTCTTCAGCTATCGCCTGGAAATCCAACGTTCCCTTCAAGCCGGCCGGGCCCGGTGTGTAGAAGCGCTGCAGCGTTCGGCCGAATGCTTCATCCCCCATCATCTCGCGGAGCATGTTCACCACCCAGGCTCCCCTGATGTAGATGACTCGGCTCTTTGTCGACCAGGGCATGGTGGCCAGGTTCGATGTCACTTCGTTTATGCTATGGGGCAAGGGCTGATAGCCCTCGTGGTCCGCGAAGTAGGTGACAGGAGGCCACTGGTCGCGGAGGTGGCGTGCGTCGAAGTAGGTGGCCATGCTCTCGGAGAGCCAGAGGGCGGTGGAGAAGTCCAGGTCGACACGGCCCGGGAACCACTGGTGGCAGACCTCATGTGACAGAGTCTGTAGGAAGACCTCCTCCTTGAAGGGAACCTCGCGCCCGTACTCGACCAACACCAGCCCCCGGGGTCCCTTTCCGCTCACGTTCTTCCCTGGCTGGCTGACCTTGACGATCTCCAGCCTCTCGAGGGCGGGCATCCCCAACCGACCTGACATCACCTGATTGGCTCGCTTCACGACCTCGGCAACCGCCGCGGCCAGGTCGTCCCTAGCTCCCATGTCCTCCTCGAGGAGCCAAAGGCCGATGTCTCCGGGCAAGTCCAGCTCTACTCGGGAGTACGGGCCGACGACGACCATGAAGTTGGCGGCCATCTTGCTGACGGGCACCGACCAACCGAAAGTGATTTCCTCTCCGTCCTCCGAAAGCTTCTCTCCCAGCGGCTCTCCTTGCGAGATGGCCGACCAGCCTTCAGGAACGGTGACCATGAGCTTCCATCTGGATCCCGGGGATAAGAGCGCGGAGAGTTCGGCTACAGGACATAGCAGGTCCTGTACGATGCCATATCGCGCCACCTCTTCCTCTGCCGGAATCACGTCTTCGGTCTTGATGACCAGGCCTGTGACCGATCCCCGGGCAAGCGTGGGCAGGGCCTGCCGCAGAGGGAGCGAGATAGTGCGGAAAGCCTCAAAACCAGGAGCCTGGACGCCCGGGCGAATGCTGACAGGCGTTCCCCCGATCGTCACCTCCGTCACCGACTCCGCCGGCCAGAAGACCCAATTCTCGATGTCTGGGAGCCTTTCAGCAAGAAGGTGGAGGTCTGCCAGGTATTCGGCCTGGAATAGCCGGTTCGCAGGGTCGACTCTGAGGTGGATCTCCAGCGAGCTCAATCGAAGACCGGGATTCGGAGCCTCAAGCCCGGCCAGCCTGGCCAGCTGGCTGAAGGACGTGACTGTAGCGGAGTCCCCTTCGGCACGGGCGGGGGACGGCATCGAGAGGACAATACAGCACAGGACCATCACGCCCAGTGGGAACCAGACCGCTCTGCTCAACGGTTCTCCCTCCCTTGACCGGAGCCTGGTCGCAGGACACGACTTCCTCTTGGGCCAGGCACCCTCGGGGACTCTCAGGAACAGCCGCCGGAAGTGATGTCGTTTCCCTGCCAGCGGAGCTTCTCCAGCAAGCCCGAGGTCACCTGCGGGCCGTATTCCCCGTACTTCCGCGACACGTGTTCACTCCAGCCATTGTGAGGGAATGCGCGCTGTTGATTCTTCCGTCCGGGCCTTCTATAATGGGCAGTACCCGAACACGTGTTCGCCATCAGCCTGCAGCTCTCCCTCGAAACCGACAAGCCTCGGGAGGTGTGATGGAAGTGGCCGGTCAGGCGGCCGCGGAGATCGCTTTCGCTGTGGCCGACGGCTTCTACGCAACGGTGGAGCTGAGACGGGAGCCGCCGTCCGCCGGCCGGGAGCTGGCGGTCGTCTGCGGCGGGCGCGTCCTCGACCTCTCCCCGGGGCTCCGCGCGAGGGGCGTCGTCCCGGGCCTCAGGTGCTCGAACCTCCTCGAGCTGTTCCCCGAGACGCGTCTTGTCGATTACGAGCCTGAGCGCTACCGGGAGGCCTGGGAGGAAGTCCTCGACCTCTGCGCGGCCCGCGTCCCGGCGGTCGAGCCCCTGGACCCCCCGGGGTCCCCGCAGCCCTCCGGACCCTCGGGGCTCCCGGCCCCCCTTCAGGCCTTTCTCGACCTGGGCGGGCTCCACGGGCCTCGGACAGGGCCCGACCTCGGCCTCTGCCGCCGGCTCGGCCGGGACATCCGGGCCAGGACCGGGGTGGCGGTCTGCTTCGGCCTCGGCGGCACGAAGCTGCTGGCCCGGGCCGCAGGGCTGGAGCTTCTCCGGAGGAGGCGCGGAGAGGTCCCCCGGGCGGGGGAGACCCTGGTCTTCCCCGGGGGCCCTTCCGGTCCGGACGAGGCCTTCCTGGCCTCCCTGCCGGTCTCGTACCTCTACCCGTTCCCTTCCGGCGTCGCGGCCCGGCTGGAACGGCTCGGTCTCCGGACCCTGGGGGAAGTCCGGAGGATGCCCGTGGAGGAACTCGCCCGGCACTTCGGGCGGGCCCTGGCCCTGCGGCTGGCTCGCGCCGCGGCCGGAGGGGAGGAGGACCCCGTGCGCCGGGCCTGGCCCCCGCCGTCGTTCGAGGTGGTGCGCCGTGTCCCCGGCGGGCTCCGCGACCGCGAGACCCTCACGCGGGTCCTCAGGGAGGCGGCCGACGTCCTGTCCCGCGAGATGGGCGGGAAGGGCCTGGCCTGCCGGGAGGTCCTCCTCGCCTTCGAGGGGGAGTCGGGGCGACGGGAGGAGGCTTCGCGGCGCCTGCCGTTCCCGGTGTGCTCCCGGGACACCCTGGCCCTCGTCCTTCTCGGCCTGGCGGAGCGTCTTCTCCGGGCCTGGGTGCGGGGTCCGGGGGCGTCGCCCGGACCGGCGGCCGCCGGTTCCCCGGCGGCGGCCGACCTCCCGGTGGCAGCCTGGGTCCGGGCCCGGAGGGTCGAGCTACGTCCACTCGGCCAGCTCGACCTCGGCCTGCATCCGGGCCGCTCGCCGCAGAGGGAGGTCGAAGAGGTCTTGCTGGGCCTGAGCCTGCGGTTCGGCGAGCGCCTCGTGCGGCCCGCCGGGGAGACCGGACCGGCCCGGTCGAGACGGGAGCGCCTCCTCACCTTCTACGATCCCCTGAGGTCCCATGGCCAGGCTCGTTGACCGCCCTGTGGAACGCCTCGAGACCGGTCCCGGCGGCGGGCCGCGCCGCTTCCGCGCGCTGGGCCGGTCCTGGACGGTGGCCCGGGTCGTCGAGGTCTGGAAGGACACCGGCTGCTGGTGGGCGGGGGAGGGCGAGAAGGTCTTCTTCCGCCTGGAGACGGCCTGCGGACGGCTGGTCGAGCTCTACCGTGACCAGGAAGCGGGGAAGTGGTTCATCTACCGTGTCTACGACTAGGACCGGCGGGACCGGGGGCCCGGGGCAGGACTCAGGCCGGGGACCGGGCCGGAGTTCGGAACGCGGCTCGCGCCGGGGGCCGGGTCCGGGCCGGAGCCCGGGCCCCGGCCCCGCCGGCTTCGCCCACCTCCATTTCCATTCC
>DPMO01000279.1 GCA_003541445.1 Clostridiales bacterium
ACGCTTCCCCCGGCCACGCCGAAGGCGGCGGTGAAGGCCTCTCCGCCGTCCCCGCCGGCCCGCCTCTCGTCCTCCTTCTCACCGCCGGCCCCGCGCCCGCCGTCAGGCCCGGTCCGTGCCCTCACCATGAACTCCCTCGTCTCCCCGACCACCTCGGCCAGGACCACGGCCAGAAGGCCCGCGATGACCGCCGAGTCGAAGACTCCCGCCCCGCCGACCCAGGTCTGCGCCCTGATGCCCCGGACGGATATCTCCACATAGTGGGCGATGTCGGCCAGGACGATGCCCATCATCCCGCCGATGAAGGCCGAACGCCGGGAGCGCCCGGACAGGTAGCCGACAAGGCCGGCCACCAGGGCGAAGAAGTAGACGGGTTCGATGACCATGGTCTGCTCCTCCGGGTTCAGGAGCTTCATGGCCAGGTAGATGGCTGCTCCGGAGACCACCGCGGCCGTCGTCCCCCGGACCCGCTCACGGCGGGTGTCGGCCGTGGCTATGAGGTAGACGGCTATCCCTATCGGCACGAGGGCCCCGCCGATGTTGATGACGAGCGGAGGCCTCCTGAGGACGGTGAGGTTGAAGAAACTGCCGACAATCATCAGCAAGAGGATCAGAAGAGCCGTCCTGTCGTCGAGGCGCATACGGTCGAGCACCCGGTGAAGGACACCGAAGTAGACCAGGATGGCCACCACGAGGAGGGCTATCACCCCGATAGGCACCAGCCACACCCCCTTGAGGACTCGCACAGCTAGCGTTCCCTGGGGCCGCGGGGTTTAATGCTCTCCGGAGGCCCCACCTCCCTCGAGGCCCTCCCGCCGGCGTCCCTTGCTCTCCGGGAAGGCGAACCTGACCTCTCCGTCCTCAAGGACCAGATAGGCGGCGAAGCGCCGGCCCTTCTTCGACCGGAAGCCCCTGAGGAGGCGGGTCCTACCCCTCTCCAGCAACGCCGAGGCCTCCGCCGCGGTGACCCGGCGCCCGGCGACCGTCTTCCAGATGTAGAAGCTGCAGCCGTCCGTCTTCCAGCGTGAACACGAGAAAGCCCTCTTCCCCTCGACAACGTCCGCCCCGCACCGCGGACAGGTGCCCACCACCCGGCGCATCCGTTCGGAGGCCCCCTCGACGTCGAGGATCTTGATGTCGCCGACGAGCCTCTCGACGAAACCCTTTATCTCACTCATGAAAGCCTCGCGGGAGAGCTCCCCTCGCTCGACCGCCCGCAGCTTGGACTCCCACAGGCCGGTCAGGGCGGGTGAGACGAGGTCGCGCGTCGGGATCACGGCCACCAGCTCGGCCCCCTTGGGCGTGACAACGAGACTCCTGCGGTCGCGCTCCACATAGCCGACCTCGATGAGTCTCTCGATGATGGCCGCCCGGGTCGCCGGGGTGCCGAGCCCCCTGTCCTTCATGGCCTCCTGGAGCTCCTCATCGTCCACGAGCCTGCCGGCGGTGTCCATCGTCTGGAGCAGCGTCGCCTCGGTGTACCTCGGCGGCGGCCGGGTCTCCTTCTCCAGGACCTCGACCCCTTCGACGGCCACCGCCGCCCCCTCGTGGAGCTCCGGCAGGGCCTGCTCCCCCTCCTGCCGCTCCAGCCAGGGAGCCTCCTCGACGGCCAGCCACCCCTTCTCCCGGACGGTCCTGCCGCGGCTCCGGAAGAGGTCCTCGCCGACGGCGGTCACCACGGTGGTGTTCACGATGACCGCCGGCGGGTAGAAGGCCCCCACGAACCGGCGGGCGACGGCCTCGAAGACCTTCCGGTGGTCCCCCTTGAGCCTCGAAGCCGCTTCGGCCCTGAGAGTCGGGATTATGGCGTGGTGGTCCGTCACCCGGGCGTCGTTGACCAGCCTGCCGGAGATGGGGAGCCTGTCGGCCTCCAGCACGGGCCCTGCCACCGCGGCCAGTTCCGGCGAGACCCCGGCCACGGCCTTCAGGGTGGAGCGCAGAAGAGGGATGTTCCGCCCGGCGAGGAAGCGGCTGTCCGTCCTCGGGTAGGTGATGACCTTGTGCTTCTCGTACAGGTCCTGCGCAAGCCGGAGGGTCCGCGAGGCGGACAGCCCGTACCGGCGGTTCATGTCCCGCTGGAGCTGTGTGAGGTCGTACAGCAGGGGCGGGTGATGCGTCCGGGACCGCGAGGTGACACTCAGGACACAGCCTTCCCCACCCGCCACCCGGTCGGCGACGGCCCTGGCCTCGTCGGGGTCCTTGACCCGGTCTTCGTCGCCCCCGGGTCCGACCCATGTCCCGCGGTAGCCGCCCCTGTCCGCGGCGAAGGAGGCCTCGACGACGAAGTACTTCTCCGGACGGAACTCCCTGATGGCCTTCTCCCGCTCCGCCAGGATGGCGAGGGTCGGGGTCTGGACGCGGCCCACCGACAGGAGAACCCCACACCTGCGGGTCATGCCGCGCGTGGCGTTGATGCCGACAAGCCAGTCGCTCTCGCTCCGGCACCTCGCCGCGGCCTCGAGGCGCTCGAAGTCACGTCCGTCGCGGAGGTCGTCGAACCCCTCCAGGATGGCCTCGTCGGTCATGGCCGAGACCCAGAGCCTCTTGACCGGGAGGTCCACCCCGGCCACCTGGACGAGGTGGCGGAAGATGAGCTCGCCCTCGCGCCCTGCGTCACACGCGTTGACAAGCTCCTTGAAGACGGGAGACCTCATGAGGGCCAGCACGACGTCGAGCTGTGCCCGGGTGCGCTTGACGGGCCTGAGCCTGAACTCGGGCGGGATGATGGGCAGTCCCTCGAGCCGCCACCGTCTCCAGGACGGGTCGTAGTCCTCCGGCTCGCAGAGTTCGAGGAGGTGCCCCACCGCCCAGGTGATGACGGTCTCGCGCCCGACGAGGAACGACCCGTGGTCCCCGTACGCCTCGCCCCGACGGCGGAGAGCCCTGGCGATGTCCCGCCCGACGCTCGGCTTCTCGGCGATGACGAGGGTCATGGAACCCGGCGGACGGCCTGAAAGCGCCTCCGCGACGCAAGAAGCGCTGCGGGCGCCTTTCCGCGCGCCCGCAGCGCCTTGAGAACCTCTGGAAGCCGCCTTCCCGGCGGCGGGAGCCTTGCGCCGGCCGGGCCGGCCGCCGTCTGACGGCGGGTCAGTCCTTGTCCGGCTCCCCATCCTTCTCCGGTCCCCCCAGGTTCGCGCCCTGCAGGACGTCGCCGACCATGTCCCCGATGGTCACCACCGAGTCCTTCCTGGCCTCCTTGAGGAACTTCTTGATCTGCCGGCGGTCCATCTCCTGCTCCGCTTCGCGGATGCTCAAGCTGATTCTGCGGTCCTTGGGGTTGACCTTCAGCACTTTGACTCGAACCCGGTCACCCACCTCGACGACCTCTGACGGGTGCGCGACCCTCCTGGGAGCGAGCTGGCTGATGTGAACGAGACCCTCGACACCTTCGGTGAGTTCGACAAAGGCCCCGAAGTCCACCACGCTTACGACCCGGCCCTCCACGATGGCCCCGACCGGGAACTGCTTCACCGCTTCGGCCCACGGGTCAGGGCCGACCTGCTTGAGGCCCAAGGACACGCGTTCTCTCTCGCGGTCGACCTTGAGGACGCACACCTGTATCCTGTCGCCCTCTTTCACCACCTCCCGGGGGTCGTTGACCCGCTTCCACGACATCTCCGAGACGTGAAGCAGGCCGTCGATGCCCCCGATGTCGACGAAGGCCCCGTAATCGGTGACCCGCTTGACCTCGCCCTCGCGGATCTCTCCCTCCTCCAGGGATTCGAGCACGGCCAGGCGCTGACGCTCGCGCTCCTCCTCGAGGGCCTTCTTCTCCGACAGGATGACCCGCCGGTCACCCCGGTCGACCTCGATGACCTTCACCTTGAGGGTCTTGCCGACATAGCCGGAGAGGTCTTCGATGTACTCGAGTCCGACCTGGGAGGCGGGGATGAAGCCCCGGGTCCCGACGTCGGCGACAAGGCCGCCCTTCACCTTCGAAGTGACCGGGGCCTCGATGGTGAGTCCCTCGCGGTGGGCTTCCTCGAGCCTCCGCCAGGCCTGCTCCTCGGCAATCCGTCGGCGCGACAGCACCGGACGCCCCTCATCGTCGATGCGGACGATGAGCGCATCGATGACCTCGCCCTCCTTGACGACCTCCGAGGGGTCGGACACAAAGCGTCGGCCGAGCTCTGAGGGAGGCAGTATGCCCTCGGTCTTGTAGCCAATGTCGACCAGAATCTCCTCGGGGCTGACCTTGACCACGGTCCCGGTGACCGTGTCGCCGGTCTTGGGGAGCGGCGGTATGACCTGAGCCTCCTGAGCGGGCTCCGTCCCGGGTTCCGCCGCCTCCTTCGGACTGGCCCCGGGGGATGCGGCCTTCCCTTCCTCGTCCTGGGCTTCAGTGTTCTTGTTGAGCTCTTCCATCTTAGCCACAACCTCCTCGGTGACCCAGTCCGGTGTCGACGTCCCCGCCGCCACTCCGACAGTGTCACCTTTGCTGAACCATGATTGGTCGATCTCCTGGGCGGATTCGACGTGGTAGACGGGCTTCCCCGACTCACGCGCGATATCGACCAGCTTTTTCGTGTTCGCCGACTGCCGTCCGCCGACGACCACGACCACGTCCACCTTTTGAGCCAGCTCCCGCATCTCCTCCTGACGCCTGCTGGTCACGTGGCACAGGGTCGGCTCGACCCGCACATCAGCGACCATCTCCCGCAGTCGTTCGGTCACCCGTCTCACCGTCTCCGGCCTCTGGGTGGTCTGTGACACCACCGCGACCTTGCCCTCCAGGGTAAGGTCTCCGACCTCCTCCGGGCTCTCCACCACGTGCACCGGTCCGCCGGCCCAGCCTACGACAGACCTCACCTCGGTGTGGGAGGGTTGCCCCACGACGATGACGGTGTAGCCCTCACGGCAGAGAGACCTTGCGGCATCCTGCACCTTGCGCACGAGCGGGCAGGTGGCATCCCGCACCGACACGCCCTTCGCGCGAGCCTCGGTCAAGAGTTCGGGCGGAGCGCCGTGGGAGGGGAGGATGAGGATGTCGCCTGGAGGGACATCAGCGAGACCGGAGGCCGTTCGGATGCCGCGCCTGGCAAGGTCGTTGACGACGCGGCGGTTGTGGATGAGGGGCCCGAGGGTCCAGACCGACCTGCCCGACTCTCCAGCCTCTTCGGCGACCTTCTGGGCTAACTCGACAGCTTTCTTTACCCCGATGCAGAAGCCGTACTCCCGCGCAACAAGAACTTCCAAAAGAGACTTTGCCGTCCTTCCCGTGCTCAGCGCCACGGGCTACCCTATTGTTGCCCCGGCACAGCCGCCGTATTAGAGACCAGGACCCGAGGCAGACGCGAGCGCTCCCTCTCCGGAAGAGGGTAATCGTCGGGCGATCGGCCCCCCAGAGCGGCGATCTCCTGCATTATGGCGTCGGCCACGGCCTGACGCTTCTCGGCCGCCGTCCCTGACGCCTCCGGGTCGACGATGAAGCGCTTCGGGCGACCCACGGCCAGCCTCACGGGAGAGCGCAACCGGGAGGGACGGGTGATGTGCACGGCGACCACGGGCACCCCCGTCTTCATGACGATGAAGCCAACACCTGGCTTCGCCCGGCGCAGCTTCCCGCTCCGCACCATGGCGCCCTCAGGGAAGACGCACACGGCCCGACCCTGCCGCAGGAGCTCCAGCGTCCGGTGAAGGGCCTTCCTGTCAGGCGCGTCCCGCTTCACCGGGTAGGCTCCGACGGCACGCAGGAGAAGTCCGAGGGGAAGGCTCCAGCCCCTGAAGAGCTCTGCCTGGGCCATGAAGTGTATCCGCCGGCGGCACGCCATACCCACGAGAAGAGGGTCCCACCAGGCCAGGTGGTTCACGCAGATGAGGACCGGTCCCTCCCGCGGGATGTTCCCGCCGCCCGAAAGCGATACCCGGTAAAACAGCCTGACGAGGATGTGGGCTACGACCCAAAGGAACCAGTAGAGCACTCAAGTGTTCCTCCCCACGCGCCCGGCCAACCTCAGGACCTCCTCGACGACCTCCTCGAGGGTCATGTCCGTGGTGTCGATGCGGACGGCGTCCTCAGCCGCGGCGAGCGGGGCCGCCTCCCGGGTCGAGTCCAGGCGGTCCCGCCGGGCCATGTCCTCCCGGACCGCGTCGAGGTCCGGCGAGTAGCCCTTGGCCTCGAGTTCCCGGTAGCGGCGCTCGACCCTGCGGTCGAACGAAGCGTCGAGGTAGACTTTGAGGTCGGCGTGTGGCAGGACGACCGTGCCGATGTCCCGGCCCT
>DPMO01000278.1 GCA_003541445.1 Clostridiales bacterium
TTGCAGAGGAACCCGACGATGACCGGCTCCCAACCGGCCCCCGGCTCCTCCGCCGGCCGGGTCTCGGCCGGCCGGGCCTCCTCCGGCCTCGAAGCGCTCTCGGCCATGTTCTCGAAACCTCCACTCTTCCTGGGCTGCATCCTACATCTGCCCGCACCCGGGCGGAGCCGAGCCGTCGGGCCGGACTACACCCCGCAGGCCGGGCGCAGGTCGGCCAGCAGGTCGTCCACCTCGGCGAGGACCTGGTCGTTGGTGAAACCGGCGAGGTTCATCGCCCCGTCCCGGCAGGCCACCGTGCAGGCCCCGCATCCCTGGCAGAGCCCCACGTTCACCGAAGCCACCTCGCGGGTCACGGTCCTGCCGGCGACGCGCTCGGTGATGGTCTTGGCCTCGATGGCCTTGTACGGACAGACGGGCTTGCACCACAGGCAGCCCGAACAGAGAGCCTCGTCCACCCTGGCGACCATTGGCTCGGTCGTCAGCTCGTCCTGCGAGAAGAGGGCGGCCACCTTGGCTGCCGCGGCGCCGGCCTGGGCGACGGTGTCCGGGATGTCCTTCGGGCCCTGGCACGCGCCGGCGAGATAGATGCCGGCCGTGTTCGTCTCGACCGGCCGGAGCTTGGGATGGGCCTCGTTGAGGAAGCCGTAGCCGTCGTACGACACACCGAGCGTCTGGGCCATCTTGGCCGCGTCGTGTTTGGGAACCATCGCCGGAGCCAGGACCACCATGTCCACCTCGACCTCGACCGGGCGGCCGAGAAGGGTGTCTTCGGCCCTCACCACCAGCTTCTTGCCCTTCTGGTAGATTTTCGAGGGACGGCCGCGGATGTACTCGACACCGTAGTCGACGCTCGATCGGCGGTAGAACTCCTCGTAGGCCTTTCCGGGCGTGCGGATGTCCATGTAGAAGACGAACGCGCGCCCGTCCTTGACCTTCTCCCTGTACTGGGTGGCGTGCTTGACGGAGTACATGCAGCAGGCCCTCGAGCAGTAGGAGACGCCCTTCTGGTCGTCCCTCGACCCCACGCACAGGACGAAGGCGACGCTCCTGGGTACCTCCTGGTCGGACGGACGCCTGATCTTCCCCTCCGTCGGGCCGGACGCGTTGATGAGCCGTTCGAACTGGAGGGAGCTTATGACGTCCGGGTACAGGCCGTAGCCGTACTCGCCGTAGGTCTCGAGGTCGAAGAGGTCGAAACCGGTGGCGACGACGATGGCGCCGACCTTCTCCTCGATGATGGTGTCCTCCTGGTCGAACCTTATCGCCTTGGCCTCACAGACCCGCTCACATATACGGCACTTGCCCGTCTTGTGGTAGCGGCAGTTCTCCTTGTCGATGACCGGCTTGTTCGGAACCGCCTGGGGGAAGGGGGTGTAGATGGCCTTCCTCTTGCCGACCCCGACGTCGAACTCGCTATCGACCTTCACCGGACACTTCGTCTGGCAGAGGCCGCAGCCGGTGCAGAGGGCCTCGTCGACGCCGCGGGCCTTCTTCCTGATGGTCACGTTGAAGTTGCCGATGTAGCCCTCGACCTTCTCCAGTTCGGAGTACGTGTAGAGGGTTATGTTCGGGTGCTTCGCACAGTCGACCATCTTCGGCGTCAGGATGCACGAGGAGCAGTCAAGCGTCGGGAAGGTCTTGTCGAGCTGGGCCATCCGCCCGCCGATGGTCGGCTCCCTCTCGACAAGGATGACCTGGTGCCCGGCGTCGGCGATGTCGAGGGCCGCCTGGATTCCGGCTATGCCTCCGCCGAGCACGAGGGCCTTCTTCTCGATGGAGATGCGGCCGGGCTGGAGGGCCTCGTTCCGGAGGGCCTTCGCTACGGCCATGCGGACGATATCGAAGGCCTTCGCCGTCGCCTCCTCACGGTCGGTGTGGACCCACGAGCAGTGCTCCCGGATGTTGGCCATCTCGAGGTGGTAGGGGTTCATCCCGGCGGCCTCCAGGGTGCGCCTGAAGGTCGGCTCGTGGAGCCGAGGCGAACACGAGGCGACGACGACCCGCTCGAGGTCGTGTTCCTTGATAGCCTTCATTATGGAGGCCTGCCCGGGTTCGGAGCACGTGTACTTGTTCTCCTCCACGTACACGACGCCGGGGAGGAGGCGGACCTTCTCCGCCACCCGGCCCACGTCCACCGTGCCGGCGATGTTGGACCCGCACCAGCAGAGAAAAACGCCGACTCTCTTCATCTGGGCGACCTCTCCTCACCTACGATGCTCACACCGCGGCCTAGGCCAGCTTCTTCTCCCGGAGCAGGCTCATGGCGTCGACCAGGTGGCGCCCCAGACCGAGCTCGCGCGCCGAGGCGCCGAGGGCCAGCCCGACCAGCTGGGTGATGTAGTAAACGGGCAGGTCGAAGGTCCGGCCCTGGCGCAGGCCGGCGGCCTCCTGCCTGGAGTCAAGGTTCGTCTGGCAGAGCGGACAGGCCACAGCGACGGCCTCCGCGCCGGCGTCGGCCGCGGCGGCCAGGATGCGACCGGTCAGTTCAGAGACAAGGTCGGTCCGGCTGATGCCCAGGCTCGCCCCGCAGCACTCGGTCTTGAACGCAAAGTCCACCGGGGCCGCCCCGATGGTCTCCAGGATACGGTCCATGGTGACCGGCCTCTCCGGGTCGTCGAAACGGGTCACCTTCGGGGGCCTCACGAGAAGACAGCCGTAGTAGGGCGCGACGGCCAGCCCTTGCAGGGGCCTCTTGAGGGCCTCCCGGACGGCCGCGGAGACTCTCTCCTGACAGAGCCACTCCAGAACGTTCCAGGCCCGGCTGGAGCCTGACAACCGACGTCCGGTGGCCTTCTCCAGACGGCGGACATAGTCCGGATGACGGGCCGCCTCCTCGCGGGCGGCCGCCAACCGGCCGTAGCAAGCCGCACAGGGAGCCACGACGTCAAGCCCCATCTCCTCGGCCAGCGCGAGGACCCGTCCCGGAAGAGCGAACCCGAGGAACGGGTCGGTCATGTGAGCCGAACTGGCCCCACAGCAGTTCCAGTCGGGAATCTCGACGAGTTCCACGCCCACGGCACGGGCGACGACCTTCATCGAGAGGTCGTACTCCCTCGCCGTCGAATGCAGGCTGCAGCCTGGATAATAGGCGTAGCGGAGCGGCTGCTTCTCCGTCACCGGGCTCCTCCTCCTTCTGCTTCGCCGGACCGGGTCGGCCCGGCGCCCGCGACCGCAGCGCCTCCAGCGGCCTCTGCGGCGGACCCTCCCGCATCACCCGCGGCGGCCTCACGGAAGATGGCCAGGACCTCGTCACGTCCCCGGGAGGCCTCCGGCCGGATGGCCAGCTTGCCTCTCGTGAACATCTTGAGACCGAGGGCCAGGTCTTCCGTCAGGCGCAGGGTCCGGAGCTTGTACATGAAAATCAACCCGAGCTCGTAGCTTCGACCGGCACACCGGACGTAGTCCAGGAAGAGCCTGTGGAAGACGCCCACGTTCCGTTCCGCGGGCCGCACGCCCCGGCGGAGGGCCGTCACCCGGAGCGCGTCCATGACGCCGGCGATGTCGATATCCCGCGGGCAGCGCGCCGTGCAGGTGTAGCACGTCGCGCAGATCCAGATGGTCCTCGAGCGAAGGGCCTCCTCGTCAAGGCCCATCTGGACCAGGCGCATGATCTGACGGGGCTGATAGTCCATGGCGTAGGAGAGAGGGCAGCCGCCGGAGCACTTGCCACACTGGTAGCAGGCTTCGACCTGGGTGGCCGCCATAGCGTCGACCTCGGCCAGGAACGTCTTGGCCTCCGGTCCGCCTTTCAAGACAAGAGCGGGCGCCGTCTGAGTGGACATCGTCCTGCCCCCCAAAGTAACCGACATGAGACAATAATCGACCATCGATGAGTCAAACGAGCGGGAATCCGGCGGAACGCACCGATATCTACCTGTTTGTGGTCTCTCTTTCTTTCGACAGCAGGCTGTTCCCTGCCCTCCGCGCCTTCTTCGACCAGCATGGACCGAATTAAGGGCGCCGGTCTGTAATCTATACTACATAGTCGGCCGACGCAAGGTCCGGCCTGCCCTCTCCTGGCGGAGTCTGTCGGCCCAGGCCGCTATCTGGCGCATGCGGTAGCTGACTCCTCCCTTGCTGAGGGGAGGGTCAAGGAGTTGGCCGAGCTCGGCCAAGGACGCTGCGGGTTGGTCCAGCCTCGCCTCGGCGAGGGCCCTCAGGCGAGGCGGCAGGCTCGAGAGGCCCACGGTGTCCCGGATGAGCTGGATATCGGCGGTCTGCCGCACGGCTGCGGCCACGATGCGGTCCACGTTGGCCGTCTCGTAGTTGACGCGGCGCGTCACCTTGTTCCGCATCTCCCTCTTCGCGCGCGTGTCTTCGAAGCCCAGGAGGGTGTCGTGCGCCCCGGCGAGTCTCAACCAGCCCGCGATGCTGTCGGCGTCCTTGAGGTAGGCCACCCACCCGTTCTGCCATCGGCCGACCCGCACTCCGGGGAGGCCGAGGCTCTCCAGAACCTCCCGGACACGCTCGGCCTGGCGGACCCCCGGGGTCTTGATCTCCCAGTGGTAGCCCCGGCCGGACAGGTTGAGGTACCCGCGGGCCAGGAAGCATCCCCTCACATAGCTGGTGCGGCAACAGCCGGCGGCGGGAAGGGCCGCCTCCGGCAGACCTCCGGGCGAGGCGGGCAGGTCAGCCGTCACCGTGAAGCCCCGCCGTTTGTGCCGGAGGACCTTGGCCTCGTCCGCACCGGCGCTACGCAGAAGACCGTAGAGGCGGCGGGCGACCGGAGCGAAGTCGGTGCGCACACGGACGGGCCGGCCCGGCCCCTCACCCCAGGCGTCGAGGAAGCCCCGGAGCTCCCAGCTGACACAGCAAGGCCTGAGGTCCTTCACGCTGCAGAGTTCACTTATGACGTTCTCCAGGCGCAGCACTTGAGAGCCTCCCGCCGGGCGGTCGGGT
>DPMO01000065.1 GCA_003541445.1 Clostridiales bacterium
GCGCGGCGCGGGGGGCCTGCGGCCGGGTCCGGCACGGAGGGTCCGGGGTCCGGGGAGGGAATGAACGCGACGGGGCGAAATACGCTTTCCTCTGGATAAGGTTGAGACAAGCGGAGACAAGCCCGTCGGGTCGAGGGGAGGATGACATTGACGAAGGAAGACGGCCGGGAGAAGGTCCTCCTCACCTGGAGTTCGTCTCTCGCCAGGCGCCGCCCCCGGACCTTCGCCATCGGCGTGGCCGCGATGGTCCTGGGCCTGGGCCTGGTCTGGTTCAGTTTCCCGGACGACTTCGGGTTCGTCATCCTGGCCGCGGTGATGCTCGTGGGCGCTCTGGGCCAGCTCTTCTTCCCGGTCACCTACACCCTCACCGACAGGAAGGTCCACCAGAAGGTCCTCTTCTCCAGGGACGTGTTCAGATGGGAGGACTTCGAGGGCTTCAGCGTCTTCGATGAGGGGGTCTATCTGCGCTTCAGGCCCAAGGACCTGCGCCTGAGGTACCTCAAGGGCCTCACCGTCTACTTCTCCTCCCCGTCGAACCGCGAAGAGGTCCTGGACGTCATAAGGCGGCGTCTGGGAAAGGAGGCGGACGAGACTGCGAAGGAGGCCTCCGGTCAAGAAAAGGAAAGCCGCTAGGAAGGAATATGGCGCCCGAGAGCGAATGACCTGACGTCAGATTATAGGCTTTTTTGCCGTAGGTCTCGACGAACGGCTATGCCTTCCGGAGAGTGAGCCCCTTCCGGCTCTCCGGGAGTGTAGCGATAACCATAGACTCAGGAGGTGAAACCAAGAATGATGTGGTTCCTAGCGCAAGAGGAGGCCAAGCCCGTCCTGGGGCTGTTCGTCGAGGGCACCATCGCGGACATCATCGTCGTCCTCCTCCTCGGCATCCTGATCTGGGTCATGGTCAGCCGCGCCCGCACGGGTCGGCCCATCCCCGAGATCAAGAAGATTGCCGGCCTGGAGGCTATCGACGAGGCCATCGGCCGCGCCACCGAGATGGGGCGTCCGGTGACCTTCATCCCGGGTATCCTGAGCGTCTCCAACGCCCAGACGCTGGCTGCCTTCGGCGTCGCCAGCCACGTGGCCAGGCAGTGCGCCCGGTACGACACGCGGCTCCTGGTGCTGACGTGCGACCCCCTCCCGTACGCGGTCCTCGAGGAGATCACCCGCCAGTCCTACCTCGAGGAGGGGCGCCCGGACGCGTTCAACCCCGACGATGTCCGGTTCCTGTCGGCTGAGCAGTTCGCCTTCGCCTCGGCCGTCATCGGCGTCTACGAGCGCGAGCGTCCGGCGGCGAACATCATGATCGGCGCCTTCTATGCCGAGTCGATGATCTTCGCCGAGACCGCCTCCTTCCAGGGGATGATCTCCATCGGCGGCACGGCCCACACGCACCAGCTCCCGTTCTTCGTGGCCGCCTGCGACTACGCGCTCATCGGTGAGGAGATCTACGCCGCCAGCGCGTACCTCTCGAAGGAGCCCGTGCTCTACGGGACCGTCGTCGGGCAGGACATCCTGAAGATCCTGGTCTGGATCATCATCCTCATCGGCGGCATCATCGCCACGGTGAACCCCGAGACCACCTTCGGGAAGCTCTTCGAGTTCTAGGTCTGCCCGGGACAACAGTAGGACAACCGAAACGGTCGACCACGGAAGGGGATTTCGGAGCAAGGGAGGTGTCACCTGAATGCGTAAAGAGGGTCCGATGATCGTGACCGTTCTCTCCTCCCTGGTCGTGCTCTTCTCGAACTACTTCTACCTCGGACAGCAGTGGGGCCTGACGGACCGCCTGGACTACTGGTTCAACATCAGCTACGGCATCGCCCTGGCCCTGGGCTTCGTCAACCTCACCATCATCCACTGGAAGTACGTCCAGCGGAGAAGGGAAGGCTGGGTCTACAGCGTCATCCTGCTCCTGGTGATGTACGGGTACCTCATCCTCGGCATCGTGCAGAAGCACACCGGGCCGACGTTCAGCTGGATCTACGACAACATGATGACCGTCCTGGGCGCGGCCGTGTTCTCCCTGCTCGCGTTCCTCATCTCCTCCGCGGCCTACCGGGCCTTCAGGATCCGGACGAAGGAGGCGACCATCCTCCTGGTCTGCGCCATCTTCATCCTCCTGGCCCGCGCGCCCATCGGCGACGCCATCTGGAGCCGGTGGAGCTACTGGGGTAACGAGTGGTTCATGGGTGTGCTCAACACGGCCGGCTACCGCGGCATCCTGATCGGTGCCTATGTCGGAGCGTTCGCCGTCGCCCTGCGCATCCTGCTCGGCCTGGAGCGGGCGCACCTCGGCGGCACCGGGACGCAGTGAGGATGACGGAGCGTGAAGAACGGTCAATGGACCGTCTCGAGGAATGAAAGTCCATCTCCGGAAGGAGGTGCCTCCAAGTGGAACGCTTGATGAAGATCGACCGCCGGATCATCTACCTCCTCGGCGCGGCCATCGTCTTCCTGACGATGCTCTACCCGCTGGGGCTGCCCGTGGCCATCTCCGATCTCGCCCGGCAGACCTACAACGAGGTGGAGAACCTGCCCGACGACGCGGTGGTCATCCTCTCGCCGATGTACGACTCGGGGGCCATGGGTGAGCTCAACCCGATGTTCGTGGCCTTCTTCCGCCACTGCGCCGAGCGCGGGTACAAGATCATCATCGTGAACACGCAGTGGATTCAGGGGCCGCAGATCGTCCACAAGTTCGCGACCCAGATCGCCGAGGAGTACGGCTACGTCTACGGTGAGGACTGGATCAACCTCGGCTCCAAGCCCGGCTCCACGATCTTCCTGCAGTCCGCGGTCAAGGACTTCTGGGAGGCCTGCATCGAGGACTTCAACGGACAGCCCGTTGAGTCGTTCCCCATCATGCAGCTCGTGCCGAAAGTGACGGCCGAGTACGTGGACGCCTGCCTGGTCCTCAACTGCGGTTCTCCGGGCGCTCCGGACTGGCTCGCCTATGTCTGCCAGCCCGAGGGCATCAAGCTCATCATCGGTGAGATCCAGATGTCCGTCCCGGAGAGCATGCCCTACGTCAACTCCGGCCAGTACGCCGGGATGATCGCCGGCAGCCGCGGCTGCGCCGAGTACGAACAGCTCATCGGGCATCCTGGCCAGGCTCTCAAGGCCCAGGACACGATGTCGGCCATCGCCCTGATGGTCACGCTGTTCATCATCCTGGGCAACATCGGCTACCTGGCGACCCGGAAGAAGTAGTCGGCGCGGGAGGCGTCGGTGCTCTCGCGGCCCCCGCGACGCTGGCCTCGTAAGAGGCCGCACAGGGAGGTGAACGCGCGTGAACATCTCGACCGATCCAGCCATCTGGACGCAGGCAATCTGCATCCTGGCTGTCTACACGTACCTCTATAAGGACAACCCGATCTGGCGGCTGGCCGAGACGGTCTACCTGGCCCTGGCCACCACCTACTGGTTCGTCTTCTACTTCTTCACCTACATCCAGCCGGCCATCGTCGACAAGGCGATCGGGGAGGGTGAGTGGCACTACTTCATCGCCGTCATCCTCGGCCTGATGATCTTCTTCAGGTACATCCCGTCGGTGGCGTGGCTGGCCAGGTACCCGATGTCGTTCTGGGTCGGGTACGGCACGGGGTACATCCTCTCGTTCGAGCCGGCCGTCTGGCTGACACAGATAACCTCGACCTTCCTGGCCCTGAACTCGCTCCAGAACATCCTGATCTTCATCGGTGTTCTGAGCACCCTGACCTACTTCTTCTTCACTGTGGCGAAGGAGAACCCGGTCGTCGGCGGCGTGGCCGAGGTGGGCAAGTGGTACATCATGATCGCCCTCGGCTCCGCGTTCGGGAACACGGTCCTCTACAGGTGGAACCTGTTCGTGGCGCGGGCTAACACGTTGCTCTTCGACTGGCTCGGAGTGGGTCAGGCCTGAGCAGGGCTCACGCAAGGCGGCACCAGCGTGGGGGAGGGCCTCACCAGATGCGGCCCTCCCCCACGGGTTCTGTCCGAGTTTTTTCGCCTCTCGAAACACGCGCGCGGCCGTCCCCTCGGGCTGTGCGTGTCCGGGCGAAACCCAGCTGTGCAGGAGAGCGTCGTACATCGTACATAGACCGGTCGAAACGGCCGCTGGAGAGTAAGCGGCGCGGGCCCCCGCGCCGGCGGGCCCGCTCCCCCGAAGGCGGTGCCAGCCCTATTCGAAACGAGAAGGAGGGGATGACGTGGCCGCTGACCAGCCCCGGTGTATCCTCGCGACCGACGTGGGGAGCACCACGACCAAAGCCATCCTGATCGAGAAGCGCGGTGACGAGTACCGCCTGGTGACCAGAGGCGAGATGCCGACGACGGTCGAAGCGCCCTGGGAGAACGTGATGATCGGCGTCCGCAAGGCCATCAAGCGCGTCGAGGAGCTCACGGGCCGGGCCATCCTCGACGACCAGGGGAGCCTCATCCGACCGCAGGAGGGTGACCGCGGGGTTGACTACTACGTCTCCACGTCGAGTGCGGGCGGAGGCCTCCAGATGATGGTGGCGGGCCTCGTGAAGCACATCAGTGCCGAGAGCGCCCACCGGGCCGCCCTCGGCGCGGGAGCGGTGGTGCTCGACGTCATCGCCGTGGACGACGGACGCTCGACCTCCGAGCAGATCACCCGCATCACCGAGCTCAGGCCTGACATCATCCTCATGTCCGGAGGTGTCGACGGCGGGTCTGTCTCCTACCTGGCCGCCTTGGCGGAGACCATCGTCCAGGCGAACCCCCAGCCGCGGTTCGGCGCGACCTACAAGCTCCCGCTGGTGTACGCGGGGAACAAGGACGCCGTCGACCTCGTGGACTCCATCTGTGAGGACACGATGGAGCTTCACGTCGTCGAGAACGTGAGGCCCAGGGCCGACGTGGAGAACCTCGGCCCGGCGCGTGAGGCCATCCACGACATCTTCATGAACCACGTCATGGCCCAGGCCCCCGGCTACGGGGAGCTCCTGGAATGGGTCGACACGACCATCATGCCCACCCCGGGTGCGGTGGGGCACATCATCCGGGTCATGGCCAAGGAGTACAACGCCACCATCATCGGCGTGGACATCGGGGGGGCCACCACCGACGTCTTCTCCGAGTTCGAGGACACCTTCACGCGGACCGTCAGCGCCAACCTGGGGATGAGCTACAGCATCTGCAACGTGTACGAGCAGGCGGGGTTCGAGAACATCCGGAGATGGGTCCCGTTCGCCTGCAACGAGGCGAGTCTTTCGGACTGGATCTCAAACAAGATGGTCCGACCCACGACCATCCCGCAGACCCTTTTCTGCCTGATGCTCGAGCAGGCTCTCGCCCGGGAGGCCCTGCGCCTGTCCTTCCAGCACCACCGGGAGCTGGCGAGAAAGGTCGAGCAGGAACAGCTCTCCGTGGTCTGGCGCAGCCGGAAGGACGTGATGAAGTCCTCCTTCGGCACGGAGATCATCGACATGGCCAAGCTCGACATCCTTGTCGGGAGCGGCGGGGTCCTGTCACACGCCCCGCGCCGGAGCCAGGCGGCCATGATGCTCCTTGACGCCTTCCAGCCTGAGGGCTTCTGCCAGCTCGCGGTCGACAGCATCTTCATGATGCCGCACCTCGGCGTCCTCGCCAGCACCCACCCCGACATAGCCGCGGAGGTCTTCGACAAGGACTGCCTCGTCCGCCTCGGCACCTGCGTGGCCCCCAACGGCACCACCCGCGACGGGCGCCCCGCGCTCAGGGTCAAGGTCACCCTTCCCGGCGGCGAGGTGGTCGAGGAGGTCGTCAACTTCGGGGATATCAAGCGCATCCCGCTCGCGGTCGGGGAGAAGGCGACGGTCGAGGCCGAGCCTGTCTCTCCCCTCGACATGGGTGAGGGGAAGGGAAAGAAGGTCACGGCCGAGGTCCACGGCGGCCTCGTCGGCATCATCCTCGACTGCCGCGGCCGTCCGCTGGAGCTGCCCTCCGACGACCGCAAGCGGTCCGAGAAGCTCCTGGCCTGGATAGAGGCCATGGACCTCTATCCCATGGACCTCGTCCGCAGGTATCTCGAGGAGAGTCCGATCACCTCCGCCGATGCGGCTCAACAGGAGAAGGGGGACAAGCGCCGTGGCATCTTCAGTCTCTTCCGCCGTTGAGGGCAAGATAACCCTCGTCCAGAAGAAGCGGCTCCTGCCTCTGCCCGGCGAGGTGCTGGTGAAGGAGGGCCAGGAGGTCGAGCCGGACACCCCTGTGGCCAAGATAAGCCTCCGCCCGGGCATCCCGTGGGTCATCCCGGTGGCCAGGCTCATCGGGGTCAAGGACAGCGAGCTCTCCGAGTGCATGCTGAAGAAGGTGGGCGACGAGGTCAAGGTCAAGGAGATCATCGCCCGCGGCAAGGCCGGCGGCATCTACGGGACCAAGGAGCTCGAATCCCCCACCGACGGCATCATCGAGGACATCTCCGACAGGTCGGGCCGCGTCGTCATCCGGGAGGTCTTCGGCAAGGAGGAGCCGCCGGTGGACTTCGACGTGGCCTTCGACCTCGGCTGCCGCCCGCGCGACCTCGAACGGTTCATGATCGCCAAGGTGGGTGACGAGGTCAAGCGGGGCGAGATCATCGCCAAGAAGGGCGACGCTGCCGCCTACTACACCCGGACGTCCAAGGCGCCCGTCTCGGGAATCATCACCGACATCAACTACCAGACCGGGTTCGTGACCATCTCCCGCCCCTTCAAGGAGGTCGTCGTAAGCGCCTACCTCAAGGGCAGGGTGGCCTCGATCATCCCCCAGAGGGGTGCGGTCATCGAGGTCCCCGCGGTGCGCCTGACGGGGATCTTCGGGGTCGGGCACGAGAGGCACGGCGTCTTGAAGGTCCTCGTCGACGGGCCGGGGGACGTCCTCGAGCCGGACATGATCCCTGAGGACTGCGAAGGGCAGATCCTGGTCGGAGGGTCCCTGGCGACCAACAAGGCCATCGAGCGGGCCCTGAAGGCCGGGGCGGCCGGACTGATAACCGGCACGGCGAGCTACCTCAACGTCGTCGAGTCCCTCCAGGTGAAGCTCGGTGTGGGCATCACCGGCCAGGAGGACATCGACATGACCCTCATCCTCATGGAGGGCTTCGGAAAGCTGGACATGCGCCAGGATGTCTTCGAGACCCTCAAGGCCCTTGAAGGCTGTCTGGCCTGCATAAACGGGGCCACGCAGATCCGCGCCGGGGCCATCCGGCCGGAGATCATCGTTCCGTTCCCCGAGTACACAGGCGAGTTCGCCGAGACCGAGGTCTTCTACGAGGACCTCCAGGAGGGCCTGCGGGTGCGGGTGATCAACGAGCCCTACTTCGGCCGCAAGGGGAGGATTCTCGAGCTGCCCCGCCAGCCGCAGGTCATCGAGTCCGAAGCCAAGGTTCCTGTGGCTGTGGTGGAGCTCGACGACGGCGAGAAGGTCGTCGTCCCGCGGGCGAACGTGGAGATTCTGTGAGCCGCTCATAACCCGGCCGGCGCCAGTGTATCCTTCCCGGCGGAACCAGGATCCGGGGGGGATGCCGGTGTCGGACCAAGGCGCACGCGGTCGGGGCGCGCCCGGGGGCGGGAAGGACAGGCCCGCCCTCTGGCGGCTGTTCCGCGAACGGCTCGATGCGGCGGGGTGGCTCGTCGATGCACCCGAGGCGCACCGGAAGGAGAAGGAGGCCGACATCGTGGACGGCCTCGCCCAGGAGGTGTCGCGCACGGGGTTCGGGGCGGTCGGCATCTTCCTCGCGGAAGGGCTGAAGCCGCTGTCCTTCATCACCGCGCAGGGGCTTCACTTCCTGACGCCCCACCTGGGCCTCCTTCTGGGGAGCCAGCGCGTCTCGAACGTGGCCTGTCTCCTGGAGGACCGGGCCAACCTGGAGCGCCTGGCGCGGCGTCTCGAGGAACTGGAAGAACAGAGAAGAGCCCGGCCCCAAGACGGTCGGGGCACCCGGGAGCCGGATTAGGCCGGGACGGGCCGCGGCGGGCGGTGGCCCCGACAGGAAACGCGCCGGGCGGCGAGAACTCTCGCTGGGGAGGTGCCTACCTTGGCTGAGGGCGACCTGCCCCCGCTGTTCGACATCACCCCTGAACAGCGGGACAAGATGATAGAAGACCTCGCCCAGAAGATATTCAAGCTAGGGATGGCTACTCCGGCCATCCTCTTCCTGGAGACGCACCGGCCGTTCTCGCGTATCGCCGGTAACGCCCTGCATGTCCTTTCTCCCGCTCTCGGCACCATCGTGCCGCTGGTGGACCACTACGGGGTCCTTCTGAACGACCCGAAGAATCTTGACATACTTATCGACCGGCTGCACGAGATGGAGCAGGAGCGGGTCAAGCAGGAGCGGATGCTCCGCGAGGAGAGGCGGGCCAGGGCGAGAGCGCGCAGGCTGAAGCTTCTCGGCTTCGACCCCGACAAGCCCGAGGAGCCCGGTGCGGACCGACCGCGCCAGGACCCCCACGGGGGCCCGCCAGGGCGGCGGGGTCAGGCCGCAGGGGACGAGACCGAGCAGAAGACCTAGAGCCGTGACAACGGCCTCCGGCCGACCGAGGGCCCGGGCGCTCCCGGGCCCGGGCGGGGACCGGGGTGCCGCTGGGGAGAAACCGAGAGGGGGAAGGAGATGGCCCGCACCAAACACGGTCCCGGCAAGGAGATTCGTTCCATCCTCGCCACGGACTGCGGAAGCACGACGACGAAAGCCATTCTCATCGAGAAACGTGACGGGGTCTACCGTCTCATCGTCCGGGGCGAGGCCCCGACGACCGTCGAGAAGCCCTTCGAGGACGTCACGGCCGGCGCCCGCAACGCCATCCGGGAGATCGAGGAACTGACCGGCCGCAAGCTGCTCGGCGATGACGGCGTCCTGACGCCCCACAAGGGCGATACCGGTGTGGACATCTTTCTCTCAACGTCCAGCGCCGGCGGCGGGCTGCAGATGATGGTCGCCGGCGTCGTCAAGACCATGACCGCCGAGAGCGCCGAGAGAGCGGCGCTCGGAGCGGGAGCCATAGTCATGGACGCCATCGCCGTGAACGACGGGCGGAAGCCCCACCAGAAGATCGAGCGCATCCGCAACCTCCGCCCGGACATGATCCTCCTTTCGGGCGGCGTGGACGGCGGGACCAAGAAGCACGTCGTGGAGATCGCCGAGCTCATCGCCGCCGCGGAGCCGAAGCCCAGGCTCGGCATCGGCTTCAAACTGCCCATCATCTTCGCCGGCAACAAGGATGCCGTCCCCCACATAGAGGAGACTCTCGGCGAGAAGATGGACCTTCGCGTGGTGCCGAACCTCAGGCCTGTACTGGAGAGAGAGGTCCTCGGGCCCGCACGCGAGGAGATTCACAACCTTTTCATGGAGCACGTCATGGCCCAGGCCCCCGGCTACGACAAACTGATGAAGTGGACGCCCGTCCCCATCATGCCCACTCCGGCCGCCGTCGGGAGCCTGGTGGAGGCGGTCGGCAAAGAGAACGGCATCACCGTCATCGGTGTGGACATCGGAGGGGCGACGACAGACGTCTTCTCCTACTTCAAGGAGACGTTCAACCGCACGGTGAGCGCCAACCTCGGGATGAGCTACAGCATCTGCAACGTCCTTCTGGAGGCGGGCCTGGACCGCATCAAGAGGTGGCTCCCCTTCAAGGTGGCTGACGCCGAACTCCGCAACCGCATCCGCAACAAGATGATCCGTCCGACCACCATCCCGCAGACCCTCGAGGAGCTTATCATCGAGCAGGCCATCTCCCGCGAGGCCCTGGCGATGGCCTTCGAGCACCACAAGACCCTGGCCACGGGGCTCAAGGGCATCCACCGCGGCGGGACGATGGACCGGTTCGTAGACCAGGCCCAGGTCGGGGCTGAGAGCCTCATCGACATGAAGGACCTCGGGCTCCTCATCGGCAGCGGCGGGGTCCTGTCCCACGCCCCCAGGCGCATCCAGGCCGCCCTGATGCTCATCGACGGCTTCCAGCCCGAGGCCGTCACGCCCCTGGCCGTCGACAGCATCTTCATGATGCCGCAGCTCGGGGTGTTGGCCACGGTCCATCCGCAGGCCTCGGCCCAGGTCTTCGACCGCGACTGCCTGATAAGGCTCGGGACCGTCGTTGCCCCGGTCGGGCCCGCCCCCTCGGGCCGTGAGGGGCCGGTGCAGGTCGTCCGGGTGAAGGTCACGCTCCCCGACGGGCAGACCCTCGAGGAGAGCGCCGCCTACGGCGAGATGAAGCGCATCCCGGTCCCAGAGGGGGCCAAGGTGAGGCTCCGCGTCGAGCCCAGCCGGGGTTATGACGTCGGCGCCGGGCCGGGCCACAGGGTCGAGAGGGAGGTCGACGGCGGAGTCTGCGGGATCATCCTCGACTGCCGCGGCCGCCCCCTCGTGTTGCCCGAGAACGACGCGGAGCGGTCCGCGAAGCTCCTGGAGTGGTTCCGCGCTCTGGACGTCTACCCCCAAGAGCCGCTCGCCGGACTAGTCGAGAGTTAGGGGAGGAGACGAGATGGCTCACGCTTACACGCCCGGCCTCAAGGTCACCGACAATATCGTGCTCCGCAAGGAGCGCCGCCTGCCCATCCTCGGCGAGGTCCGGGTGGGGCTCGGCGACACGGTCAGGCCGGACACGGTGGTCGCCGAGACGGAGCTTCCAGGCGACCCGCAGACCCTGAACGCAGCCAACGTCCTCGGACTTCTACCCATGGAAGTCCCCAGCCACATGCTGAAGAAGGAGGGCGACAAGGTCAGCGAGGGGGAGGTCATCGGACGGGCGTCAAGCCTCTTCGGACTCATCAAGAGGCAGCTCAAGGCGCCGTGTGACGGGACCATCGAGAGGATCTCCGAGGTCTCGGGCCAGGTCACCCTGAGGGAGCCCCCGGTCCCCCTCCAGATAACCGCCTACATCCACGGCACCATCGTCGAGGTCCTGCCCCGCGAAGGTGTCGTCATCGAGACCGAAGGAGCCTTCATCCAGGGCATCTTCGGGGTCGGCGGCGAGACGTTCGGGACCATCCGCTTCAGGGCCGCCGGTCCGGACAAGCCGCTGACAGCGGCCGACATCGACGACTCCTGCAGGGACGGCATCGTCGTCGGGGGCAGCCTGATGACCGGTGAGGCTATCGCCAAGGCCGCCAAGGTCGGCGTGAGGGCCCTCGTCGCCGGGGGCATCATCGACACGGATCTCGTCGAGTACCTGGGCTACGACATCGGGGTGGCCATCACCGGCCAGGAGGACGTGCCGACGACCCTCATCGCCACCGAGGGCTTCGGTCCGATGCGCATGGCCGACAAGACCTTCGAGCTCCTCAAGAGTCTGGACGGCTACGAGGCCTCGGTCACCGGAGCCACCCAGATCCGTGCCGGGGTCATGCGGCCGGAGATCATCGTCTCGGGCTACCGCGCCAAGAAGAAGCGGAAGGCCGAGGCGTCGGCCGGGCTCGTCCCGGGGACACCGATACGCCTCATCCGTGAGCCGTACTTCGGGCTCCTGGGTGAGGTCGTCGAACTCCCGCCGGAGCTCGTGGTCATCGAGACAGAGGCCAAGGTGCGCATCCTCAAGGCCCGGCTCCAGAGCGGCGAGATAGTCACCGTCCCGCGCGCGAACGTAGAGATCCTCGAGAGCTAGCCCGCCGCGGCCGGGCGCGGGCAGAGCCCACGGCCGGCCCGCGGAGCCGGACTCTCACTGCCGAACGTCGAGGAAAGAGGAGGGCCGCCGGCCGGCGGTCCTTCCGCGTCTCTCAGAGGCTCTCAAGCCGCCGAGGCAGGGTCCATCCGCCCGCCGGACGAATACCCAGCGAAAGCACAGCCTGGGGAGCTGGTGAACCGGTGTCTAGAGAGCAGCTCTCTCTCTTCGGTCTGCCGCCCGAGCCGGCGCCCGGGTCCAGCGAGGACGGACGAGGACCGGACCAGGCCGGGGGCGGCGGAAGCGTCGGCGTGAGGGACGTCCGGACGCTCCTCGAGGCCCTGGGCGCCGAGGCGGCCCGGTGCCGTGCGTGCGGTCTCCGGGACACCTGTCGCGGTGTCGTCTTCGGTGAAGGTGACCCCGAGTCGGGCATCATCCTGGTCGGGGAAGCCCCGGGCGGTGTGGAAGACGAACTCGGTCGGCCGTTCGTCGGCCCCGCCGGCCAGCTCCTCGACCGGATACTGCTGGCCGTCGGCTTCCGTCGGGAGCAGGTCTACATAACCAACACGGTCCTCTGCCGGCCGCCCGGGAACAGAGTCCCCTCGCCCGAAGAGGTGGCCGCCTGCCGGCCCTGGCTCGACCGGCGTCTGGCCATCATGAAGCCGGACATAATGGTCTGCCTGGGGGCGTCGGCCGCCCGGGCCGTGCTGGGCCGCGACCTGCGCATCACCCGTGACCGCGGGCGCTGGCAGACCCTCGGGCGGATGAAGGTCATGCCCACCTTCCACCCCGCGGCCCTCCTCCGCGACCCCTCCAAGAAGCGGGCCGTCTGGGAGGACATGAAGGCGGTCAGGGCGGAATGGGAGAGACTGCGGGCCGGCGGCCCCCCGGAGAGCGAGGGGCGCACAGCCTGAGAATTGAAGGCCCGGCCCGAGGCCACGCTACGACGTAGCCCCCGACGGAGGTGAGGCCCTTGTCCCTCTGGAGCGAGCCTCCTTCGGCCCGCCTCGAGCTCCCCCTGCGGGTGACCACCGGCTCGGAGGCCGAGACGGAGAACCTCGGGCGGGCTCTGGCCCGCCTGCTCAGGCCCGGGGACGTGGTCGCCCTCACCGGCCCTCTCGGGGCGGGAAAGACGTGCTTCGCCAGGGGGGTGGTGCGAGGGCTCCGGGCCCGGGGTCCGGTGGCCAGCCCGACCTTCACCCTCGTCCGCCACTATGAAGGCCATCTGCCTGTCAGGCACATCGACCTTTACCGTCTGGACCCGGAGGACCTCGAGGACCTCGACTGGCGCGAGCTCTTCTACGGCGAGGGGGTCTCTGTCGTGGAGTGGGCCGACAAGGCCGACGCGGTGCTTCCGCGCCGCCGCTACCGGGTCCACATCACCCCGGTCCCCGGAGGTGACCCCGACCGGCGTCACGTGGAAATCGCCGGACCGCCGGACGTGCCGCGCGAGGAGGCCGAGCCAGGCCACGCGCCGGATGAGGCCAGGCGCGACCACGCGCGGGATGAGGCCGGGCCCGACGCACCCCGGGCGGAGGCCGCTCGGGACGGGCGCCTCTGGCGGGGCCCCCTGCCGTCCGACGCCGGCCCTGGACCAGGATGCGTCCTCGGACTCGACACCTCGACAGAGGCCAGGAGCCTGGCCCTTCTGTCCGCAGACGAGATTGTCGAGCTCACCTGGGACCCGCACGGGGGTCCCCTGCCGGCCGAAGACCTCTCCGGTGCGGTCCGGCAGCTCCTGGCCCTGGCCCGGCGGGACCTTTCCGAGGTGGAACTCGTGGCCGCGGCCGTCGGCCCGGGCTCCTTCACGGGCGTCAAGGTCGGCCTGGCCGCGGCCAAGGCGCTGGCCTACGCCCTCGGGCGTCCCGTCCTCGGTGTGAGCACCCTCGACGTCCTCGCCGCGGGAGCCCTGGCGGAGGCCCCGGCGGCACTGGTCCTTGTCGACGCCAAGCGCGGGGAGGTCTTCGGGGCCGCATACGGTCCGGACCCCGACCCCCTGCCTCTGGCCGACCGCGCGGGCCTGCGGCGGGTGGTCGGCCCGGCCCGGGACGTCGTCCGAAGCCTGGCGGCGGCACTGCGGGAGCTTCCCCCGGCACCACCCTCCGTCGTGGGTGTGGCCGGGAGCGGGGCCCGCCTGTACCGGGAGGAAGTGTCGCGGACTCTCGAGGGGCTCGGAGCCGCCTGGGCCCGGACGGGCTGCGCCGCGTCCGGCGGCCCCGTGCCGGCTCCGG
>DPMO01000157.1 GCA_003541445.1 Clostridiales bacterium
AGGCCGAAGGCGTCCCAGCCCATCGGGTGCAGGACGTTGTACCCGTGCATGCGCTTGTAGCGCGCGGTCACGTCCCCGATGGTGTAGACCCGGCAGTGCCCCATATGGATCTCACCCGAAGGGTACGGGAACATGACGAGACAGTAGTACTTGGGCTTCCCGGGGTCCATCTCGACCTCGAAGGCCTGCCGCCGGTCCCAATCATCCTGCCACTTCTTCTCGATGCGGCGGAAATCGTAGTGCTCCTGCATGCGGTCTCCCTCGCCTCCCCCGCGCGCCGCCGCCTCCCGGGCCCGGTCCGCACGACACCGGCAGGCGGCGGGCAAAGCATGCCGACCAACAAGGGAACAAAAAGAGCTTCCCGCCCCAAGGGACGAGAAGCTCGAAGACTTCCCGCGGTACCACCCTAGTTGACCAAGCCGCTTTCAAAATGAACTGGTGGAGCCGATGGGGATCGAACCCACGACCTCGTGAATGCCATTCACGCGCTCTCCCAGCTGAGCTACGGCCCCACCAAGACTCGGTTGCAGCTTGTCATCCGCTCTAAGGCCGTTAACGAGGCCAGCCGTCGCCGGCTACTGTGCCGCTTCACCGGCGCACTCCCGGGCGAGTTCGGCCTCCTGCTCCTGCCGGTTCGCACCCGTTCACACCCGGCTCTCTGAGAGGAGCCCTGGAGCCTACTGCTCCCGTTCATCGCTGTTGTTCGTGGCAGAATGCTTAAAGGCCCATCTGCCGGGCCCTGCGCTCATTATACGGAACGACTCCCGACCCGTCAAGGTGATGACGGAGGAGACTGCGGTTCATGCCTGTCCGTTCTCTTCTCTCTTCGCCTCCGGCGTCTCCCCGCCCGGCACCACTCTCTTCGCGTCACCCCAGAGCCGCTCGAGTCCGTAGAACTCGCGTTCAGCCCGGTTGAAGATGTGACAGACGAGTCCGCCGAAGTCCAGGAGGACCCATCTCTGGCTCTCCCAACCCTCTTTGCGCAGAAGGCGCAGGCCCGCCTTTGAAAGCGTCTCCTCCAGGTGTTCCGCGATGGCCTTGATCTGGCGCCCGGTGGACGCGCTGGCGATGAGGAAGTAATCCGCGACGAGAGTCACACCTCTAAGGTCCAGCAGGAGGACGTCTTCGGCCTTTCTCTCCTCGGCCGCCTGGGTGGCCATGACGGCCAGCTCCCGGGTAACCTCCAAAGGCCTTCCTCCCTCTTCCTAGTCTCCCGTGCTCTCCCCGCCTCTGGATTCGACGTAGGCCACGTAATCCTGGCCGACGATGACGGTGAACTCCGGCCGGCCCCTCACCGCTCTGGCCCGTCCGAGTTCGGCCAGGGGCGTGTACCTCAGGACCGCCTGGGAGAGCCGCCTCAGCTTGTCGTCGTCCCGCGAGCGGTCGATGATCTCCGTCACGGTCAGGTCGTGCCGGTCGGCGTCGGCGACCGACACCACGTCAAAGCCCTGCCGGCGCAGTTCCGCGGCGAAGAGCCCGGCGAGTCCCGGCACTTCCGTCCCGTTCAGCACCTCCACGGTTATCTCCGCGTTGGCCTCGCGGTCGACTCCCCAGATGAGGATGTCCACAAGTTCGGCGCATTCATCCTCCCGGACCACGTAGTAGCTCAAGGGCGGGCGGCCCGGGTCCTGGATCGTCTCGATGTCTCCCGGCAACACGCCCATCCTGACCTTGGGCATGTCCACCTTCATCGCCAAGCGGGCGTATGAGAGCATCTCGCCCGGGGTCATGTTGGTGTCGACGCAGTCGGCTATCTCCGCGATGAGCGACGGGACCTTCGCGATGGCCCCCAGACTGAAGAGCTTGTGCTTCAGGGCCTCGAGGAATCTCTGCTGGCGCTCGATTCGGTCCACATCGCTCTTACCGCCCCGGTAGCGAAGGTAGCCGACGGCCTTCTCCCCGTCGAGCACCTGGAGGCCGGCCTTTATGTCGATGACGAGGTCCTGCCACGGGTCGACGTAATACATGTCCTCCTCGACGTAGACCTCGACCCCTCCGAGGAGGTCTATGATCCTGGCGACCCCGGCGGAGTTCACCCGCACGTAGTAGTGGATCGGTACGTCCAGGAACTCGGAGACCGTGGCGATGAGGGCTTCAGGTCCTCCGTCCGGGTAGGCGTGGGCGTGTCCCAGCTTGTCGTAACCGAAGTCCTCCCGGCCGCTGATGATGACCCTGGTGTCGCGGGGCAGGGCGAGGATGCCCACATCGGCGGTCGTCGTGTCCACACTCACCAGCATCATCGTGTCGGTGCGCGAGCCCTCAGCCCTGTGGATGTCGAAATCCGGAACAGCCCGGCCCTGCCTGTCCAGTGGTGCGTCAAGCCCCATGACGAGGATGTTCACCCTGGTCCCGGGGACGGCCTCCGCCAGACTCACGAAATGGACGGGGTTCGTCAGCCCGCCGAGGAAGACATAGAGGGCCGCGGCGGCCACAAGAGCCAGGCCGACCAGAGCAAGACCTGCGAAGGCCAGCATGCGGGCGATCCTCCGGCCGCGCCGTCTTCGGTTCCTTTCCGTCCGACTGCGCGGGAAGAGCCCGATGTGCTCACTGTTCTCCCGCGCGGGCCTCCTCCGCCCGAGCAGCAGCGACAATCTGTTTCAGCCCCTCCAGACCTCCCGGCTTCCGTGCCGGCCGGTCGTCATCCGGTTTACATAATCCTAGGACGGTTTTTGTCCATTTTACTACATACCCTCGGCGCCCGCCAGCTCGCGGGGACCCTACAGCCGGACGGTCCCGGTCAGCCGCGGTAGAGCCCGTGTCGGCGGATGTACTCCTCAACGGCCTCCGGCACGAGGTACCTGATGGACCTCCCGCTCCTCGCCCGCTGCCGGATGTCGGTCGACGAGATTCCCATGGCCGGGACGTTCACCCGGAGTATGGACACCCCGTACCGCCTCTCGAGCTCCCTGAGCCCCTCCCGGACGGCTTCACGGGACAGGCCCGGCCGCTCCGCGGCGATGAAGGTGCACAGCTCGAACAGACGCTCCGGATGCCGCCAGGTGTCGATGTCGAGGATGGCGTCCGCGCCGGTGATGAAGTAAAGGCGGGTGCCGGAAGGATAGGAGGCCCTGAGTTCCTCGAGAGTGTCGACGGTGTAGGAGGGACCGTCCCTGTCCAGCTCTGCCCGGCTCACCTCGAAGCGGTCGTTCGACCGCACGGCCAGCTCCACCATGTTGTAGCGGTGCTCAGCCGGTGTGATGACCAGTCCCCGTTTGTGCGGGGGTTCCCGGGCGGGAACGAAGATGACCTTTGCGAGGCCGAACTGCTCGACGGCCGCTTCCGCTGTCACGAGATGGGCCAGGTGTATCGGGTCGAACGTCCCGCCCATCACACCTATGCCCGCCGGGGTCCGCTCTGGAGTCAAGTCCCCACCGCCCAGCATCACGTTGGTCTAAACCTACCACAGAGCAGGGGGAATCCCTTCGTGCGGAAGCCGCAGGGACGCGGCGGGCTGGCCGCGGCGCTACTCCGTGAAGTCGAACTCGAACCCGGCGATACGGACGGTGTCTCCCGGTCCGGCCCCGGCTTCCCGGAGGGCCCGAATCACCCCGCGTCTCCGCAGACGGTGATGGAGACGCCTCACCGCCGCCTCATGCTCGAGGTCGGTCATGACCACCATCCGCTCCACGTCCTCCCCGGACACCACGAAGACGCCGCCTTGACGGGTGACGGTGAAGCTTCGGCGTTCGGCCTGGGCCTCCTCCGGGGCCGGCTCGGGGGCTCCGCGGTCCGCGGCTCCCATCTGCCGCCGGCTCTCCACGGCCGCCCGCGACAGCTCGTCGGCCACAGCGTGAAGAACCCGGTCCAGGCCCTCGCCCGTGAGAGGCGACGCCCGGTAGACCTTTTCCGCATGACTCCTTCGGCGGAGATGGTCCTCCAGCCGGCGCGCCCTCTCCTCAGCCCCGTCGACATCGATCTTGGTGGCCACGACGATCTCGGGCTTCTCCGCGAGCGACGGGTCGTAGAGCCCCAGCTCGCCGCGCACGGTCAGGTAGTCCCCGACGGGGTCGCGTCCGGAGAGCGGAGAGACGTCGACAAGATGCACGAGAATCTTCGTCCGTTCAACGTGGCGGAGAAACCTGTCGCCCAGACCGCTCCCGGCGTGCGCCCCTTCGACAAGCCCCGGAATGTCGGCAAGGACGAACGAAGCTTCCGGCCGCCCGGGAACGGCCACCACGCCGAGGTTCGGGGCAAGGGTTGTGAACGGATAGTCGGCCACCTTCGGCCGGGCCGCCGACACGCGGGAGAGGAAGGTGGACTTTCCCGCGTTGGGCATGCCGACCAGACCGGCGTCGGCCAGGAGTTTGAGCTCGAGGACCAGAGTCAGGGCCCGGCCCGGCTCGCCCTTCTCGGCGAAGGTCGGTGCCCGTTCCGTCGAGGTGGCGAACCGGGCGTTGCCGCGCCCCCCGCGGCCGCCGCGCGCGACGATGAACCGCTGGCCGGGCTCGGTGAGGTCGGCGAGGAGACGCCTCTCCCCGCCCGTCACGTCCCACACCACGGTGCCCGGAGGCACCGGCACCACCAGGTCCCTCCCGCGGGCGCCGGAACGCTTCGAAGGCCCCCCCGGTCGGCCGTTCTCGGCGGAGAAGTGCTGCCTGTACTTGAAGTCCAGCAGTGTTCGGAGGCCCTCATCGACCTTCAGGATGACACTACCGCCGTCCCCCCCGTCACCGCCGCTCGGCCCCCCTCGGGGCACGTACTTCTCCCGGCGGAAGGTGACGGCTCCGTCCCCACCGCGACCGCTTCTGACGAATATCCTCGCCTCATCGACGAACATGGCTACCTGACGGTGACGACCAGCTCCACCTCTTCCCCCTTTTCCCCTCCGGGGCAGGCAACCCCCACACTGCCCTCCCGAGGCTGTCGGCACAGGGAGAAACCCGCCGAAGCCAGGGCGGCCTCGACGGCTTCGGGCGGAGGGGCCGCCCGGGCCGGAAGCCTCACGACGACCTCCGGGTATCCGCCGCCCGGTGGGCCCACCTCGACCCGTAGCTCTGAGACACCCTTCGCGGCCGCCTCACGGGTGACCACGGCGAGCACGGCCGAGACGGCCAGGGCAAGGTCCTCGGCGCTCGGCGGTCCGACCGGGCCCGTCCCGACGGCCCTCTCGCCGCCGTCCTCGGCGCACCACTTCCCTGAGAACCGGTCCTCGGCCGCCGCAACGGCCGCCGCGTGGACCGGGTCAACGTAGACGGCCGTCCCGAGGGACACGTGAACACCTTCGGACGCCGCCCGCTCCTTGGCCACGAGCAGGACGGCCTCAAGGTCGGGCAGGTCCAGGCGCCCGAGGGCCGCCTCCGCCTCGATGCGGGAGGTCACCAGGTCCAGGTGGGCGGAGGCCCTCTCCGTCCGGCCGAGTTCGAACCAGCCGCGAAGAACCTGGAGGTCGTTGACGAACCCGTGACGGAGCCCCCTCACAACCCTGACCAGGTCCTCGGCGGAGACGAGCGGCCGCGGCCGGCGCCGGTCACAGGCTATCCGGTTGAACCACCGCATGGGGCCAGAAGGCATGGGACCACTCCCCCGACAGGTCTAAGGGTTCCCCTGTCCGGCCTGTGCTCCTACCGCATCATAGCACTGCCGCCCGTGAACCTCCGCCGAAGCGGGCTCGGTCGTCCTCGGTCTCCGTGTACACCGAGCGGGAACCCGACAGGGTTCCCGCATCTCCCTCGCTCATGCTTCGTTGCCAGGCAGTCTTCGGCAACACGCCTTCCGGCGCGCCGTCCGCCGTCCGCCGGGCGCCGCCGACACCGCCGGTTCGGGCCGACACACCGGCCTAGCCGGCCGACATCTCCGCCACCGGCTCGGTCATCCGGAGGTCCCCGGTCTCGACGGGGCGGACGCTGACCCTCTTCTTCCTCTTGCCGTGTCGCTCGAAGCTGACGTAGCCGTCGACAAGGGCGAACAGCGTGTCGTCACGGCCGCGCCCGACGTTCTCTCCGGGAAGGACCTTGGTGCCCCTCTGACGGACGATGATGGACCCGGTCGTCACCAGTTCGCCGTCGTGACTCTTCACGCCCAGGCGCTTCGAGTGACTGTCCCGACCGTTCCGGGTGCTTCCCATACCCTTCTTGTGAGCCATATAGACACCTCCTTGCCCTTTCCGGAGCGGAACCGCACCGGCCGCCGCGCCTAACCCTCTATCTCCTCGATGAGGACGCGCGTCTTGACCTGCCGGTGGCCTTTCTTCCGCCTGTAGTTCACCTTCGACTTGTACTTGAAGACGATGACCTTCTTGTCCTTGAACTCAGAGACGACCTTGCCCTTGGCACGGGCGCCCTCGACCACGGGGTCGCCGACCCTGACCTCCCCGTCGTCCTTCGCCAGGAGGAGGACCCTGTCGAAGACGACCTCGTCTCCCTCGTCCGCCTGGAGACGCTCGACGTCGATGACGTCTCCTTCCGTGACCCTGAACTGC
>DPMO01000237.1 GCA_003541445.1 Clostridiales bacterium
CGAGCTCTCCGGCGGTGAGCAGCAGCGGGTGGCCTTGGCCCGGGCCATCGCCAACCATCCTCTGGTCCTGGTGGCCGACGAACCGACCGGCAACCTCGACCCGGCGACCTCCAGGGGCATCCTCCAGCTCCTCTTCGAGATCAACCGCCGGGGGACGACCGTCCTGATGGCGACCCACGCCAAGGCCCTTGTCGACAGCGCTCGACGCAGGGTCGTAGCCCTCGACCGGGGCCGCATCGTGCGGGACGCCGAACGTGGCGCCTACGAGGACTTCAGGGCCTGAGAGAGGGGGAGAGGGAATGGGAGTCGGAACGGCCGTCGCTGAGGCCCTGAAGAGCCTCAGGCGGAACGGGCTCATGAGCGCGGCCTCCGTCGCCACGGTGGCCGTCTCCCTTTTCATCCTCTCCGTCTTCCTCCTGGCCGCCCTGAACCTCGACAACCTGGCGCGGACCATCGAATCCCAGCTCGAGGTCAGGCTCTACCTCGCCGAGGGACTCGACGAGGCAGCCCTGGAAGACCTGAGGTCTCAGCTCCTCGCCCTCCCGGGAGTCACCGAAGTGCTCTTCGTCTCCAAGGAGCAGGCCTTGAACGACCTCAAGGAGCAGCTCGGTGACAGGTACTCCCATCTCCTCGAAGGGGTCGAGGAGATGAACCCCCTGCGGGACTCCTTCAGGGTCTTCACCCTCGGCCCGGCCTGGGTCGACTCTGTGGCGGCCGCCGCGGCGGAACTCGACGGGGTGGAGAACGTCGGTTACACCCATGACCTTGTCCAGCGGCTCCTTCGTCTCACCAACGCCCTGCGCCTCGGCGGCCTTGCGCTGGTCGGACTCATGGTCCTGGCCACCGTGCTGGTGATCTCGAACACGGTCCGCCTGACCATCCTCGCCCGCGGCGAAGAGATTTACATAATGCGCCTCGTCGGGGCTACCGCTTGGTTCATAAGGTGGCCGTTCTTGCTGGAAGGCATGTTCCTCGGCGTCGCCGGCGCTCTCGTGGCGGGAGTGGTCGCCTGGCAGGGCTACTCCTGGGCTGTCGGGTGGGTCTACCGCTCCATCCCCTTCATGCCGGTCGTACCTGTCTACCCTCTCGCCTGGCGGTTGGGGCTGGTCCTTGTCGCCGCCGGCGGGGTCGTCGGCGCTCTCGGTAGCCTGCTGTCTCTGAGGAGGTTCCTGCGAGCGTGAAGACGAGGATGAGAGCTGTCGCCCTCGTGTGTCTCCTCCTGGCCCTGCTCGGGGTCTTCCCCGCCTCCGTGCTGCCGCTGCCCGGGTCGGTGGCCGGAGACGCGCGGGCCAGGGCCGGCCAGCTGGAGGAGCTCCAGGAGGAGCTCGAGAGGACCCGGAGGCTCATCGAGGAGAAGCAGGCGGAGTTCGAGAGGCTCCAGTCCCAGGAGCGCTCTGTGACCGGAGAGCTGGCCCGCATCGGGCGGGAGCTCGACATCCTCCAGGGCGAACTCACGGACCTCGAGAGCCGGATAGCCCGGACCGAAGAGTCCATCGCTGAGACCGCGGTGGAGATAGCCGACGCCCAGGCCAGGCTTGACGCCCGCACAGACCTCATGCTCAGGCGGGTGCGGGCCCTGGCCGAGGTGGGTTATGTCCACTACCTGGAGGTCCTTCTCGGGTCCAGGAGCTTCGCGGACTTCCTCGGCAGGTTCGAGTTCCTGCGGCAGATCCTGGCGGCCGACGTCGAGCTGTTCGACCAGATAAACGAAGAGAAGCGTCAGCTTGAGCAGAAAAAGGCCTACCTCGAGGAACAGAGGTCGGAGCTTGTCGCCCTCCGCGCCGAGACCTCGGCCCGCAAGGCGGCCATCGCCCAGCGGAAGCGGGCCAGCGAGCGGATACTGAACGACATCCGGAGGAGCAAGGAGGCCACCGCTCAGGCCCTGGACGAGCTCGAGGAGATGTCGGAGAGGCTCGCCCGGCTCATCGTGGAGATTCAGCGGGCCCGCCAGCAGTCCGGGGAGATACCGCTCTTCGCCTGGCCGCTCGACGGGAGGATCGTCATCACCTCCGGCTTCGGCATGCGCTACCACCCCATCCTGAGAGAGTGGCGCCCGCATCACGGCATCGACCTCGCCGCCCCCATGGGGACCCCCGTCAAGGCCTCTGCGGCCGGGACGGTCATCCTGGCCAGCTGGGCCGGCGGCTACGGCCGCTGCATCATCATCGACCACGGGGGCTACGCTTCGACCCTTTACGCCCATCTGAGCGGCTTCAGGGTTTCCATAAACGACTTCGTCGCCCAGGGGGCCGTCATCGGCTACGTCGGCTCGACCGGGTACAGCACAGGCCCCCATCTGCATTTCGAAATCCGGCTGCACGGTGAGCCGAAGGACCCGCTCGACTTCCTTCCGCCGCGCTGAGGCGTCATGGGCCTTCCTACCGGCAGGACCCCGGCCGCCGGCATTGAACCTCCGGATAGCGGGGTAGGTTGCCGGGAGGCCGCCTGAGGCCGGGACGCCTCCTGGAGCGAGGGTGCGCTCCACCCCCTGACGGCTGTCGTCCGGTGTCGGACCCACCCGGAAACCCCCGAAGAAGGCCGCATAGAACTGGACTTGAACGCCTGCTGGTCGGACCGCGTCGCCACGGGCGGCCTGTGTCCCGAAGAGCGGCCGCCCGGCCGGGCGGTGAAAGGGGATGCCCTCTTGAAGCGGAGCCGCGTCATCCTGACCGTTATCGTCCTGCTGGTGGTCACGAACCTTGTCACCTACTCTCTCGCCACAGGCCTGGTCCCCTGGCTCGGACTGCGCTGGGGAGCCGGTCTCTTCCGGCCCGGGTCGGACGCGGATTTCGCCCGGCTGTACCACCAGTACCGCGTCCTCATGACCAAGTACGTCGACGAACTTGACGGCCACGAGCTCATCGAGGGCGCACTGCACGGGATGGCCGACGCCGTCGGCGACCCCTACACCTACTACATGGACCCGCAGGAATACGAGGAGTTCGACCTGCCCCTTTCGGGCGAGTACGTCGGGGTCGGGATGACCGTCGAGCAGGTCGGCGACTACGTCACCGTGGTCCTGCCCTTCCCCGGCAGCCCGGCCGAGCGGGCCGGCCTCCGCCCACGGGACCGCATCATCGGCGTTGACGGGAAGGACGTCGTGGGCGTCCCCCTTGACATCGTCGCCAGGCTCATCAGGGGCGAAGAGGGCACGCCGGTCGTCCTGACCGTCCTCCGCGGCGAGGGGGAGGCCGAGGTCCGCTTCGACGTGACCGTCATCCGCGAGCGCATCATCATCGAGAGCGCCAAAGGGAAGATGCTCTACCCTGACGAGGGACTGGGCTACATCCAGATCACCGACTTCAGCCGCAAGACGCCGGGGCAGTTCGACGCCGCCCTGGCCGAGCTCAGGGCCCAGGGGCTGAAGGGCCTCGTCCTCGACCTCCGGAACAACGGGGGCGGTTATCTCGACGAGTGCGTCACCATAGCCCGGCGGTTCATCGCCGAGGGGACCATCCTCTACCGCGTGGGGCGGGACGGGGAACTGAGGCCTGTGGAGGCGGCGGGCGGAGAGGGCATCGGGGTGCCGGTCGTCGTCCTCATCAACGAGTGGACGGCCAGCGCCGCCGAGATCCTCGCCGGGGCCATCAGGGACAACGAGGTCGGCGTCCTTGTCGGGGTGACGAGCTTCGGTAAGGGGACGGTCCAGACCCCCTTCGACATGGGAGGCGGGTCGGTCCTCCGCCTGACCACCGAGCGCTGGCTGAGGCCGAACAAGGAGCACATCTCGGACAAGGGCATCGAGCCCGACATCGTCGTGAGCCTGCCGGTCGTGGACGAGACCGAGTCGGCGTCCTTCTGGGAAGGCTTCACCTGGAGCGACCCCGAGGACCCGCGCGACACCCAGCTCCGGAGGGCGGTGGAGCTCCTGCGCCAGGCCCTCGGTGAGGACGGGGGCAGCTAGAGCTTGTCCTTCCCCTTCTTGGAGATCGCCCGGAGCGTCCTGGAGACGGCGCCGCAGGTCGCCTGGAACCCCGCCACGGGGGTCCGCTTCCTGTTCTACTGGGCCATAACGCTCCTGGTCTACAGCCAGTACGCCAGGACGGCCCGCCTTCAGAAGGAGCTTTACGGGACGGTCCTGGCCTCCCCGTTCGGCCAGACCCTGGCCTCCATCCTCCAGGGAGTCGTCGTGGGGGCCGTCGGCAGCTTCGTCATGACCTTCATCGGTGTCGCCTTCCTTCCCGACGGGGGCGGCCTCATCTGGCTCATGCCCACGGCCCTGGCCCTCATGCTCATCAACGTCAGGCTGATGTGCTTCTCCT
The DNA here is from genome assembly GCA_003541445.1 of Clostridiales bacterium. Classification (GTDB taxonomy): domain Bacteria; phylum Bacillota; class Sulfobacillia; order UBA995; family UBA9673; genus UBA9673. Next base: position 4,263 of record DPMO01000237.1, read on the forward strand.
ACGCCGGGGGTCTGCTGGCTCTGAGCTACCTCCTCTTCGGGTTCCCCAAGGTCAGCATCCCGCCGCTGATGGCCCTCGTGGCCGTCCTGCACCTCATGGAGAGCCTGCTCATCCTCCTCGACGGTTCGGCGGGGGCGACCCCGGTGTACCTCCAGAGGAAGGGCCGCACCGTGGGTGCCTTCTACCTGCAGCGCGCCTGGTCCGTCCCTGTCGCCCTGCTCATCCTTGCCGTCATCTCCCCCGCGGCGGCCAAGGAAGGGATAGCCATGCCCGACTGGTGGCCCGTCCTGCGGACGGCGCCGGAGATCCTGGCCCACCCCGGGGCCGTGTTCTTCCCCCACGCCCTTCCGGCGGCCCTGGGCTACGGGGAGGTGGCCCTCACGTCCCTGCCGGGGCTCAAGGCCCGGCGCACGGCCGTCAACCTGGCTCTCTACAGCCTCACCCTCCTCGCCCTGTCGGTCGCGGCCACGCGGGTCCCCGTCCTGCTGTGGGTGACCGCTCTGTTCGCGCCCCTGGGGCACGAGGCCGTCGTGCGCCTCGAGAACCGGCGGGAGTCCGCCGGCCGGCCCTACTTCATCCCGCCGGGTGAGGGTCTGATGGTCCTCGACGTCGTGCCGGGGACGCCGGCCGAGCGCCTCGGCCTCGGGCCCGGATGGGTCATCACCGAGGTCGGCGGGAGGCCGGTCACCGGGCGGGCGGAGCTGGAGGAGGCTCTGACCCTGGCCCGGGCCTCCGGCCGCCTGCATCTCACGGTGCGGCCCCCGCGCCCGGGCGGAGACTGCGGTCCGACCGAGGAGGGGCCCGACGGCTGGGGTGGCACGCGCGGCCACACCCTTTCGTGCTCCTTCGGCCCGGGTTCCGTCCTTGGGGTCATCCCGGTGCCGGAGCCCGGAGACCGCGTCGTCGTGGAGCTGGCGGGTGCCGGCCCGCTGGGCGGCCTCGCCCGGAGGCTGGCGGGCCGCT
>DPMO01000246.1 GCA_003541445.1 Clostridiales bacterium
GGCATCATCATCGTCTGCACCGACGGCGTCCTCGTGGAGGGGAACGAGGTGACCGGCAACGAGACCGGCATCGCCGTGCTGGGGTGGATGTGGCAGGCCGACGGAGCGACGGACAACAACACCGTCATCAGGGGCAACTGGGTCGAGGACAACACCTACGGGATCTCCCTCCAGGACAAGTGTGTCGACACGGTCATCGAGGGCAACCACGTCCTGGCCAATCTCGAGAACGGCATCGAGCTGTGCAACTTCTACGGCAACCCCCCGACCGGCACGCTCATCACCGGCAACGTCATCACTGGCAACAACCCGAGCGGTGCCGAGGACTCCGGCGGGCTCTGGGTGGCCGAGGGCGTGCCCACAGTGAGCGCCGAGGCCAACTGGTGGGGACACGCCTCCGGTCCTTATCACGCGACCTCGAACCCGGAGGGCATCGGGGACGCGGTGATCGGTCAGGCCCACTTTGACCCCTGGGACGCTGGCCTCCTCAATCTCTCCGCCCCGACCTCCGTCCGGGCCGGGTCCAGCGCCGAGGTCAAGGCCTGGCTGAGCCTCACCGGCGGCGAGCTCATCAAGGCCCCGGCCGAGTTCGTGTTCAGCGCGACCGCAGGCACCATCGACTCGCCGGTGACTTCGGTCCAGGGCTACGCCGACACGGTGTGGCAGGCTCCTTCGACGGCGCACACGGTGACCATAACCGCTTCCGCCTGTGGTCTCCAGGCCGAGGCGACGGTGCGGACCTACGTTCCCGCTCCGCCTTCGCCTCCGCCCGAGCCGGAGCCTGAGAAGGAGCCGGAAGAGGTTCCCGTAGAGGTCGAGGTCCCGGTCACGGTCCACCCCGAGCCGGTGACCCTGACCGTGTCGCCGGCTGACAGCCCGCCGGAGACGGCCGGTTTCCTGGTCGTGGGCGCTGTCTATGACATCGTCCTGACCGTGGCCTCAACCGGCGAGCCGGTCGAGAGGCTGGAGGAGGGCATCACCGTCGTCTGGCACTACACCGAAGAAGAGCTGGCCGAAGCGGGTGTCTCCGATCCGTCGCTCCTGCGCCTCTGGTACTGGGACCTCCGGGCCGAGCCGCCTTGCTGGGTGGCTCTGCCCACGGTCGTGGACGAGGCGGCCGGCACCCTGACGGCGGTGGTCGACCACCTGACACTCTTCGCAGCGATGGTCGACCCCGACTTTCCGCCACTGCCCGACGCGGCCGGCCACTGGGCCGAGGCGGAGATTCTGCGCCTGGCCAGCGTCGGAGCGGTCAGCGGGTTCGAGGACGGCACCTTCCGGCCCGACCTGGCCGTGACCCGGGCCCAGTTCGCCAAGTTCCTGGCCGTGTCGCTGGGGCTCGAGCCGGGGACGGCCATCCCGGACACCTTCGCCGACGCGCAGGCCGTTCCCGATTGGGCCGCGCCCTACGTGTCGGCCTGCCTCCGCGAGGGCATCATGATGGGCTCGGACGGGCTCCTGCGCCCGAGCGACACCATCACCAGAGCTGAGGCGGCGGCCATGGCCGCGCGGGCTCTCGACCTGGCGGTCGGCGGAGCCGACCTCAGCGCCGTCTTCGCTGACGCGGAGGCCATCCCGGACTGGGCCAGGTCCTGCATCGCCGAGGTCGTTGAGGCCGGGGTCATGGAAGGCATGCCGGGCGGAGTGTTCGACCCGTCCGGGACCCTGACCCGGGCTCAGGCGGTGACCATTCTCTCCAGGGCCATGGACATCAGGTAGAGGAGGGCCGACGGCCGCGGCGGCGGCGTGGCCGCCGCCGCACGGCCGCCGGCAGTGCCACGTGAGGGGGAGGGGGACACCGGTGTCCCCCTCCCCCGTTCTCGCTGCGGCAGCCGAAGTCAGGTCAGAGTCGAGTCGAAGCTTCTGTTCGCGGCCTCATTGTAGACTTCCGGTGGGACGAGCGGCCGAGCGAGGATCTCTTGGGTCTCCGGACTCAGGCGCCCCTCCTTGACCAGTTCTGCCCCGGCCCGGTGTAGAGCCTTATAGAACCAGTCGAAGGGGCCGCCTGGAGAGTAGCGGCGCCCGAGGGCCTCGCCGGCCGGGACCAGGATGGTCGCGGCCGGACCGCGACCCTCGGTGAGCTGGCGGAACTGTTCCACAAGGCTCCGGAAGTGGTCGCGCTCTGGAAAGCCGCAGTTGGACACGAGCACCAGGCGCGGGAAGCGCACTCCCTTCCGAGGGTCGTGGGTGGTGACCCGGCCGCGCCGCACGAGATGCGGATCGAGCAGCGGAAGCGTCCGCTCCAGGAGGGCCTTGAGCTTGGCGGCCATGCCGTAGTGGTAGAGAGGGGTGGCGAAGACGGCGTAGTCCGCGACCTGGAACTTGTCCAGGATGCCGGCCATGTCGTCCTTCTGGCAGCAAACGCCCGGCGTCGAGGTCCAGCATGTGAAGCAGCCCTGGCAGAAGCCGATGTCCAGGTCGCGCACGATGAGGGTCTCCACTCGGGCTCCGGCCTCCCGCGCTCCCTCGAGGAAGGGCGTGAGGATGGCGGCGGTGTTGCTCCGCACGCCCCGCGGACTCCCGTTCAGGGCCAGGACACGCGTCATGGGTCTCGCCTCCGGTCCGGGTCATGGGACGGGTTCCATGAAGGTTGCCGCCGCGCCGTCGGGTTGCGGCCCCGGTGGTTTCGACCTCCAGGGTTGTTCACCACGCCGGCGAACTCCTGCCGGGAGGTGCAGCGGCATGGGCGAGGGTGGTCACGTGGGCCTTCCCGGTTGCCCACCGTCAGCAGTTGACGGTGGGAGGGGCCTATAATCGAGACGGGGCCAGCGTTGAAGGGGGTGGGTCTCTCGTCTCTTCGACCCATTTCGCACCCGGCGAGCGAGAGGAGGCATCGGCTGAGTCGCGATGTCATCAAGGGGAGACACCATGGACCCTGAGCCTCTCCCCAAGGGGGAGCAGGTCCCTCAGGAAGATGGCGGAGAGGGCAGCGAAGATGAAAGGGAGGGCGATGGAAGGGACGGGGACGAAGACGAAGACTTCATCCAGGTTGTCCTTGCCGAGCTGTCGGACGCGAGTCTCTACGCTCTGGCCGAAGAGCTCTCACTGGAGGTGCCCGGCTTCCGCCCCGGCCGGGTCCCCCGCCCCCTTCTTCTCACCCACCTCAGCCGGTCCAGGGACTGCACACCGGGTCTGATTCTCGAAACCTATCTCCGCGAGCACGATGAGGTGGGCAGGGTGATAGCCCAAAGCAGTCTCAAGGACCTGAAGGCCAGCCTCCCCGGCCTGGTCGCCCGGTTCGGGAAGCTCCCGGTGGTGCTTTGGCTGGACCTCGACCCGCGCAAGGGGGCCAACCGCTTGGCCCTCAGGCTCAAGAAAGGGTGGCTGAACGACGGGGAGGACGAGGCGACCGACGCGGCGGCCGGCCGTCCCGCACCCCCCCAGGGCGACAGGCCCATGGGTGACAAGGCCCGGCCCTCTCCGACCAGCCCCTCCCCTTCCAGCGCCTCCGCGCCAAGGGCCGGCTCCGCCTCCAAGCACCAGGCCGAGCTCGCCCGCCTCAGAGAGCGGGTACGGAAGCTCGAGAAGGAGAAGAAGCAGGCCCAGCGCGAAGCCGGGGAGGCCGGCCGCGCCCTCGGGGAGCTCAGGAAGAGGGTCGCCGAACTCGAGGAGAGGGTGGCCTCGGCCGAGAAGCTGTCGAAATCCCCCGGCCCGGTGGTCATAGAGACGCCAGCCGCCCTGGCCCGGGACCAGCGTCTGGAGGCCGCCCACCGCCAGATCGAACGCCTCGAGCGGGAAGTGGAAGGCCTTAACCAGAAGAACGCCACTCTGCACAACGCCCTCGAGCGGGAGAGGGAGAAGGCGGCCCGCCTCGGCGAGCGCCTCGACAGGGCCGCCCTGGACGGTCCGCCCGGGTCCTTCAAGGCCTGCCTCTCCTTCCGCTACATCGGGCCGGACGGACGTTTCGACTTCCGCGGGGGCTACAGGCTCCTGGTCCCCGCCTCGCACGTCCACCGGCTGGACCTCACCGACGGTGACCTGGTCGAGGTGACCATCGTCCCGCCCGACAGGGTCGAACTCGAGGTCCTCGACAGACCTCCCCGCCGAGAGGTTCTCGGCTACGTGAAGCGCTACTCCCCCGACACCTGGAAGGTTGTCGACGTGCAGGGTGGAGAGGTGGGGTGGGTGGGCGAAGAGGAGGCCCGGGTCCACGGCCTCGCCGACGGGGACCCGGTGACGGTGATGCGTCCGGAATTCACCCGCCAGGGCGAAGGTCGACCGAGGCTGCCCAGGGTGAGGGTCCTCAGGGTTCACCGTGAGGTCCGGGCTCCGGCCCCTGAGGAAGCGAAGGCCGAACGGCGGTCCGTCAGAGGCCGACGCTCGGGCCGCGCCCGCCGGCGGAGGCTCAGCCGCGAGGCCGCGCTACACGGGCGGTTCAGGGAGCTCGGACAGCCGCTCTTCGGCAAGAGGGTCCTCGTGGTGGGAGGCGACAGTTTCCACGCCACCTACCGCAGCATCGTCGAGAGCCTGGGAGGCAGCTTCGACGCTCTCAAGGCCGGCGACACCGGCCGGGCCGAAGCCAAGGCGATGGCCGCCGACATCGTGGTCGTCATGACCGCCTATGTGTCACACAAGGTCAACGACCGCGTGCGGCACTCTCTCGAGCGGGCGGGCCGGAAGGAGCGCCTGGCCCTGGCCAACTCGACCGGACACCGGGGTCTCCTCAAGGCCCTGAGGCCGTTCTTCCGGCAGAGGAAGGCGTGACCGCGTCCGAGGTGGAGGCAGCGGAGGCGATGGTACGGGCTGAAGGGGAGGCGTGATGTGGGCGCGAACACCGCGCGCGGGGGGTGGCGGTGGCGACGAGGCGGGCGTGCCATGTGACGGTGGACGTAGGGCGAGAGTAGACATGCACGACGCGGTCGTGTTTGTTTCCCGCCGGCAGGGGAACGAAGACGGCTGGCCAACTAGCTCGGCGACGTGTGACACCGATGGCCAAAGGGTATGCGAAGCTCCGTTTCGGTCCTGTAACGGTCGTCCCGGGGACGCCCTCGAGCGTGTTCCCGAGGTGCACCAGTCTTTACGTGGACGGGGGCCGCGAACGGGCCGTCATCGACCCGGGGGCCGGACCCGAAGCTCTGGCCGAGACCGTCGGCCGCGTCGACCTGGTCTTGAACACCCACTACCACTTCGACCATATCTGGGGGAATCACCTCTACCGTTCCGCCGCCGTGGCCTTGAATCCAATCGAGCGGAACTGCTTTCCCGACCTCGAGGAGGTCGGTTCGCGTCTCGGCATCCGGGAGGTTTACGGAGGTGAGGGTGTCAGGGAGTGGATCGAGGCCGTGTCAACAGCGGCAGGAGAGAGAGCCGGCGCACCCGGGGCACCCGCATCGGCGACCTCGGTCGCCCCGCCAACGGCGGCGGCGCCTTTCACCCCGGCCTTCCGCCCCGAGTGGTGGCTCTCCACCCGTACGCCGGCTCGGGCCTATCCCTACGGGGAGTTCTCAGTGGGCTCCGCACGCCTGGTGATGATCCACAGCCCGGGGCATACAGCCGGTTTCGCCTGCCCCTACTTCCCCGACGAGGGCCTGGTCTATACGGGGGATATAGACCTCACCAGCTTCGGACCGTGGTACGCGGGCTCCGACGGTGACATCGAGGCCTTCGTCCGCTCGGCGCGAGCCCTTCTCGACCTCGACGCGGAATGGTACCTCACCGGGCACCAGGAAT
>DPMO01000135.1 GCA_003541445.1 Clostridiales bacterium
ACAGGCCGCGGCAGTCGACCTCGACCTTCCCCCGGCCCGTCACCGTCCCGACGGCGGCGATCCGCCCTTTGCTGACGGCCACGTCGCCCGGACGTGACGGTGTCCCCGTTCCGTCGATGATGGTGCCGCTGCGCAGGACTATGTCGAACGTGCTATCGTTCACTGGCGGTTCCCTTCTCCCTCTCTGCGGAGCTCGCCGACGGCGGCACCGTCGACGGGATTCGCGCCCTCTTCTCGCCTCATCTGCCTCTCACTTCGCCGGGCCCGGCCGGGGTCCTTGTACCACGCAAGGCGCGGCTCACGGCAAGACGCGCCGCGCCCCAGACGCCACCGGGCAGGACACCCCGCACGGGGACCCGGCCGGCGGAAGGTTTCCCCCGACGTGGCCGAGAATGGCTGTTCTGGGTGACCAGGAGGTACGTGCGTATGGGCCCGGGCGGGGTAGAGACCAGAAGGCGGAAAGGCTCAGTCGGCGTCCGCTACGCTCCCGGGCTCAGGCTTCTGCCCCCCGTCCTGTGCGCCGCCCTGATCTTCGGCCTGGTGGCAGTGGTCTACCGGCCCCTCGTCACCGCGGAACCCGGGGTCGACTTCCCCTGGGGCGCCGACACCTGGGGGCATCTCTTCAAGGCCGACTACCTCTACGAGCAGGCCGCCGCCGGCGACCCCTTCCCGCACCTCATGCCGTGGTGGTACGCAGGAAGCGAGCCCTTCCGGCACCAGCCGCCCCTGCCCTACTACCTCCTGGCCGGGCTCCGGCACATCTCCGGTGACATCTTCACCGCCGGGGCATGGCTCGTCCCCCTCTGCGCGCTCTTCGGGGGCCTCTCCTGGCTGGTCTTCGCCGGGCGCCTGGGGTGGCCCGGCGCCTGCGCGGCCGGCCTGGGTTGGGCGGTCTGGCCGGACCACATCCGTGTGGCCCTGTCCGAAGGCGACCTGCCGCAGGTCGTGGCCAGGGCCCTGCTCCCCCTCCTCTTCGCCGCCTTCCTCGACAGCCTCGACCGCCGGCGGTGGCCGTGGTCGGGCTTCGGGACCGTGGTCCTGCTCAGCCTTCTGGTCCTGACGCACGCGACGGTCGCGGCCGCCTCCTGCGCTGCCCTGGCCCTCTTCTCCCTCCTTTACCGGTGGTTCTCCGGAGCGCGGGGCCGGGACGTAATCCGGGGTCTGAGTCTCATCTTCCTGGCCCTTCTCGTCTCGGCCTGGTGGCTCGTCCCGAGCCTGGCGGCGGAGACGGCCGCGGTCACCGGCGCGGTCGACCCGGAGGCCGCAGGCCGGGTTCCGGACTTCCTCCCGCCGTCCGTCTCCCTCGACCCGTTGCTAAGGCTCCAGAGCCCCGAAGTCTTCTATCTCGGCCTCTCGTCCGTGGTTCTGCTCGCCGCAGCCCTCGTCGGCTGGCGCGGAAGGGACCCGGCGGCCAAGGCCTTCTTCGTCTGCGGCGTCCTGGCCATGGCCGCCACCTTCTCACCGGCGCGGCCGTTCCTGTCCCTTCTATCCTTCTTACCGGCCCCCTTGGCGGGGGACCAGGTCGTTGGGCCCACGGCTTTCGTCTGCCTTCTCCCTGTCGCGGCGTTCATGGCCGCGCTCCCCCGGGCCGAGCCGGCCCGAGGCGAGCGAGGCCGGTTCAGGACACTGGTGCCGGCTCTTCTCGTCGCCGCTCTGGTCCTGGCCGACGCGGCGGGGTCCTTCCACCTCATCCATACGCACGAACAGCGGCCCGACCTGGCCGCCGCCGCTCGGGCCCTGGCGGACGCCCGCGGATGGCGCGTCGCCGTCCTCGACATGGGTCGGCTGGGCTCGGGGCCGTCCTTCGTCCTCTCCCGGTCCGCAGGCCGGGAACAGGTCTTCGGCTCGGGATGGCAGGGCGCGAGCGTCAGCGGGGAGCTGGGCCTCATCAACACCGCCCTCGAGCGGGGGCGCTACGCCTACGCGGTGGACAGGTGTCTCCAGCTAGGGGCTACCGACCTCCTTGTCCCCAGAGACTGGGCCGGCGCCTCGCGTCTGGCCGCCGCGGCCCGGGCGGCAGGATACAGCGGACCCGAGACCCACGGGGACCTTCTCCTGTTCCGCCGTCCCCTGCCGCCATTCGCCCTCCGCCACTCCTACGAGGCGCTGGCCGTCGGCCGCCACGCCGGCGAGCTCGCTCTGCTCTTCCCGGGCGTGGAGATAGGGTCCTCGCCGGAGATCGACAGCTACGAGCTTTCCGACCTCGAGGCCTACCGGACGGTGTTCCTCACCGGAGCCTCATGGCGGTCGAAGACGAGGGCCGAGGAGCTCATCCTGGCCTACGTTCGCGGGGGCGGCCGCGTCGTCATCGACCTCACCGGCTTCCCGACGGGCGTCCTGAGCGAGCAGCCGTCCTTCCTGGGGGTCACGGGGGAGACGGTCGAGATCCGCGATACGGTGTCGGCCACCGGACCCTCGGCCTCGGAGACCGTCACCTTCCGGTCCTTCAACACCCTTCACGACCCGTGGGAGGCCTTCGTCCCGCAGGGGCTCGACCGGACCCTTCTCTCCTTCAGTCACTCCGGCCGGCAGGCCGTCATCGCCGGAGAGAAGGACCTGGAGGGCGGCACGGCCGTCTTCATCGGGCTGAACCTGCCCTACCACGCCCTTCTCACCGACGACCCCGCCGCCCTCACGGTCCTCTCGGGCCTGCTCGGCCTCGAGCCGGACGCTCCGCCCGCACGGGAGACGACCCCCCTCCAGGCCTACCGCGCCACGGCGGACGGATACAGCTTCACCTTCGAGGTCCCGCAGGCCTGGGGTGAGGGCCGGGTCATCCTCCCCGTCGCCTTCCACGACGCCGTTGCGGTCCGGGTGGACGGGCGGCCTGTGGAGGTCCGCCCCGTCGAGCATCTGGTCGCCGTCCGCGCCGGGCCGGGCCTGCACAAGGTCCACATCGAGGCGACAGGACCGCCTCTCGCGGGGGTCTCGGCGGTCGTGTCCGCAGTCACCTTCCTCCTCCTGACCGCCTACGTGTCCGTGACGGTCCTTCGGGCCCCGGCCCGTGTGCCCGGAGCCCGACGGTCTATGTGACGTCCTGACCGACCGCGCTGAGAGCCTTCGTCAGAAGGTCCCGGGAGATGTTGCCTCCCGTGATGATGAAGACGGCCGCCCGGGGCTTGAAGTCCAGGAGGGCGGGCCAGTCCACGGATAGGGTGGCGGCGCTCGCCGGCTCGGCCACGAGCTTGTCGCCGAGTGCCAGCCTCCCGACATTCTCGAGCAGGAGGCGGTCCGGCACGGTGGTGACCCCGTCCGCCAGGTCGCGGACGATGGCGTACGCCCGGCGCCCGGGTCGCCTGACGGCGATGGCGTCGGCGACGGTCTCCATCCTGGTGAGCTCGGTGGGCTCTCCGCGGTCGAGGGAGACCGTCATCGACGGGGCCCCGTCTGATTCCACTCCCCAGACGCGGACATGAGGGTGGGTCTCCTTCAGAGCCATGAGCAGGCCGGAGAGGGCCCCGCCGCCACCGACCGGAACAGCCACGAGGTCCACCTCGGGGAGGTCCTCGACGATTTCGAGACCCATCGTGCCGTGCCCGGCCATGACGAGCTCGTCCTCGAGGCCGTGGACGAGGACCGCCCCCGTCTCTTCGGCGACGGCCTGCGCGACCCGGACGGCGTCATCATAGGCGTGGCCTTCGACGATGAGGTCACCCCCGTAGGAGCGCACCTTCTGCCGTTTGAGCTCGGGACTGCCCTCGGGCATGACGATGGTCGCCTTCATCCCGCA
>DPMO01000042.1 GCA_003541445.1 Clostridiales bacterium
CGCCGGCGCCACCGGGACGACCCGGGTCGCAGAGCGCTTCTGGCCGGGATCGCCGGCGCTACCTTCCTCCTCGTCCTCCACAGCGCCCTGGACTTCAACCTGGCCCTGGGTTGTGTGGGCGTGATGCTCTGGGCCCTCCTCGGCCTCATCGACGGGCTGGACCTAGCCGGGCGCGGCGGTGAAGCGACGGACGCGCGGGGTGAGGGGCCGGGCATCAACCGTGCCACCAGACGTCAGAGGCAACGGGGGGGAGGGGTTCGGGCGCGCGGTGACCGCTGGTTCGGCGTCAGGGTCGGCCTCGTGGTCATCGCCGGGGTCTTCTGCCTCGTGACCCTGCCGTTGTCGGCGGCCATCGGGTCCGAGGAAAGGGCCTATGCCCTCCTGGCGGAAGGCCGCCGGGAGGAGGCCGAGGCTCTGCTGGCCCGGGCTGCCCGTCTCGACCCCTGGTCGGCGCCCGTAAGGGCCCGCTGGGCCATCACCCTCGAGGGAATTGCCCGCAGTACCGGGCGGGACGAACTCCTCCAGCGAGCCGCGGACCAGTACATGGCGGCAGCCAGGCTCGAGCGGCTCAACCCGAACTTCCACGCCGAGCTCGGGGCCTTCGCCCTGCGGGTGGGCGACATAGACACAGGCCTACGTGAAATAGAGCTGGCCCTGGAGCTCAACCCTTTCGAACCCGAGCGCTACGCCCTGGCGGCCAAGGCCAGGACCTTGGTCGGTGAGAGGCTGCTCCACGAGGGCGAGGCTGACGAGGCCCTCCCGCACCTGGAACGGGCCCTCGAGATAGCCCGGGCCCTCGCCGAGCGGGCGGGCATGGTCCCCGCATATGTGGACGAGGAGAGGTCCACCCCTGAGACCACCCCGCCCCTGGCCCTGGAGGCGGGCAAGGCCTATCTTCTCCTGGGAAGCTTCTCCGAGGCGGCGGACCAGTTGGAGTACGCTCACACCGAACCACCTGCCGTTCGGTTCGGAGAGACGGAAGAAGAGGCCTTCGCCAGGAGGGTCCAGGCCGCCTTCTGGCTCTCGGTGGCCGTACACCGGCTCGGGGACACGGAGCGGGCCGCGGCCCTCCTGGCCGAGGTTCGGCAGGCCAACCCCTCCGCCGACCGCCTGTTCCAGGAACTCAACCGGATGGTGGACCTGATGGCCGCGTTCCTGATGGAGCGCGGGGGCTGAGGGCCGACAGTCGCTCCGTCAGGCAGATTACTTCCCCGGATAGCCAACCGACTCACCACTATCGTTTCCCTCCCCGTGTCGTAGACAGCACGACCACTAAGGCCCTCCTCATAGCATCTAGCGGCCGTCAGAAGCCGATTCGACCCGAAACCGAGAGAAGGGAAGCTCATGCGCAGTTGCAAGAGGGCCGCCGCCCTCACTCTGGCAATCGTCATCGCCGTTGCCGCCGGGCCCGCGGTCCTGGCGACCGGACCGGTCATCGCCCCACCGGCCTTCAGCGACATCGCCGGACATGAGGCGGAGGCCGCCCTGACCCTGCTGGGGGCCCTCGGGGTCTACAGCGGGCCCCAGGGCCTGGGGGGCCCGGTGTTCCCGGACAAGGGCATCACCAGGGCCGAATTCTGCAAGGTGGTCGTGGAAGCGGTGGGGCGCGGCTGGATGGCCAGGCACCTCGCCAGCCTGCGGCCGGACTTCTCCGACGATATCCCGGCATGGGCCTGGGGGTATGTGAACGTGGCCGTCTACCAGGGCATCATCCGCGGCTACCCCGACGGGACCTTCCGCGCGGACCGCGGGGTGACCTACTCCGAGGCTGTGGCCATGTTGGTCCGCGCCGTCGCCGGGCATGACCGGCACGTGGGACCCGAGCCCTGGCCGTACAACTACCTCTTCTACGGGGTGGACCAGGGCTTCACCGGCGATGTGGACATCGGGGTGTTCAACGCCCCGGCCAGCAGGGGCGATGTGGCCCGCATGCTGGTGGCCATGATGCAGGTCCCGCGGCTGGACGAGGACGGGGTGGCCGTGCCGGACTCAGCCATCCTCTTCGACCGGGTCTGGTTCGAGGAAGAGGAGGAGGGAGACGAGGCCGAGGCCCGTCACTCGGGCCGCCTGTATGAGGGGGTCCTCCGGGATTGTGGGGTCGACGACGATGGGGCGTGGGTCACGGTTCTCGACCAGGGCGGAGAGTTCCGCGTCTCGGCGGCCGAGACCGTCCATCTCGTCGGTGCGGGCACGCTGGAGGCCCTGCGGGGGTTCCCGGTCCGGGTCGTGACGGATGAGGACGGGAAGGTCATCTTCGTCGAGGCCCTAGAGCCCACGGCAACCGTGAGAGGCACCTTCGAGACCCTGGCGGACGGGGATGACAAGGATGACGAAAGCGACACCCTAGTCCTTGTCGGCGGCACCCGGATACCCTTCGACCAGGACTGCGGGGTCCACGTGACCCTGAACGAGGCCCCCGGCCGCGACCAGAACGACCTCGCGGCGGGCGACGATGTCATCATCACTCTCGACTCCGCCGGCCGGGCCGTGAACGTGCTGGCCACCCGCTACGAGGACCTCGACTGGGTGCTCGAGTTCGAGCAGGCGGACCCCGACGGGGAGACCGACACCGTCATCGAGACCCACGGCGGGTCGACCCTGGTCATCGGCGAGGACTGCCGGGTCACCTTGAACGGTCGGTCGGTCGACAGGGATGACCTTGCCGTCCACGACGCCGTCGAGTGGGCCGTGAGCGAGAAGGACGGCCGGGTGTTCATCCTGAGGGCCCACCGGGAGACGGTGGCGGGGGTGGTGGCCAAGGTCAGCACCGTCTACCCCGGGGAAGTGGTCCGGGTGACCATCGACCTGGAAGACGGGTCGACCAGGACCTACGTCCTGAACCCGGAGGGAGGCCTGGCCAAGCCCGACAAGGGCGACCTCATCCGCTGCGGGCTCGACTTCAGCGGGCGTCTCTTCGTGCCCATCGACTTCGTCACCCTCACCCCCTACGTCCAGCTCCTCGGCTGGGAGGTGAGCAGTGACGGGAACCTGCTCATCGTGGATAACCGGGGCCAGGAGACGGTCTACAACGTCGACGAGGGTGAGGACTTCAGCGCCTTCGACTTCGACGGCACCGAGTTCGGGATGCTGGAGATAGACACAGCCAGGAACGAAGTCACCGAGTTCGTCTACGCCGCCGAGTGGTCCACCGGCTTCTCCGAGGTCCTTAGTGTCGACCCCGTCCGGAAGACGATCACCCTGCGGGAGTACGGCGACGTGGACGGGGACCAAACCGACGGCGAGGTCCTCTTCCTCGAGGAGACCGACATCGTCATCTACCTCCTCAGCGGGAAGGACACCGGCCCGGCCTACGTCTACGGCGGATGGGAAGGCCTGGCCGTGGGCGACTACCTCGTGGTGGCCTGGGAGGACTTCGACGGTGAGGGAGGATACGACCTGGCCATCTGGCGGGAGGTTCTCGGCGAGAACGACTAGACCGCCCGCAGGCGGTCCTGGGCCCGTGACGCACCCATGACC
>DPMO01000123.1:0-2977 GCA_003541445.1 Clostridiales bacterium
CCTTCCCCAACTCCGCGCAGGGCATAGACCTGGCGGGAATGCTCCTCCTTCCCCGGGGCGAGGGCCCGTTCCCGGCCGTGGTGGTCATCCACGGGTCGGGCACCAGCAGCAGGAGCAATGCCTGGTATCTCACCTTGACCAGCTACCTGCAGGACCACGGAATCACCGTCCTCCTTCCGGACAAGCGCGGGTCCGCCGGATCCTCCGGGGGCGACTGGCGGACAGCTTCTTTCGAGGACCTGGCCACGGACACGTTGTCCGCCATCTCCTACCTGAAGACCCGGCAGGCGCACATGATTTCCGACATCGGCATCCTCGGGGTCAGCCAGGGCGGTTACATCGTACCACTCGTCGCCACCCGGTCCGACGACATCTCGTTCATCGTCAACCTGGTTGGGGCCTCGGTCCCTATGTACCAGGCACTGCTCTACGGGGAGAGCCACAACCTCCGGCAGATGGGCCTTCCGGCCGTCCTGTCCGAGGCGGTGGCCCACATCTCTTGCTGGTACCTCCGCACCGTCGCCCACAGGGGGTTCTGGAAGGCCGTCGGAAATTTCGACCCCATCGCGTTCTGGCGGGAGGTCAACGTGCCTGCTCTTGTCCTCTACGGTGAGCTGGACACCAACGTCCCCTCGCGGGCGAGCGCGGAGCGTCTGGCCGCCCTGGGCAACCCCAACATCCGGGTCACTGTCTTCGAAGGGTCGGGGCACGCGCTCCAGGACCCGGGGAGGCCGGGGGCCGGCCGCATCCGCCTCGATGCGCTGGAGCTGATCCGTGACTTCATCGCCGGGGCCACCACATCTCCGCGAGGAACACCGCGCGCGGGGCAACCAGGCAGCGCTCCCGGGCCGGCCGGACCCGGCCGGGCGGGGAGGTGACTCTGCCCGCCAGGTGGAGGATACTGGGGGCACCGGGGCGAAGTGCCAGCCGGCAAGAGAGATGACACTGCTGGAGGCGGGCCCATTGGGTGGGCGTCTGACCATAAGCGGCTTTCTCGCCGGCGCTGTCATGGGTGTGGCTGTCCTGAGTCTGCTCTGGTGGATTATCGACCGGGCCGCGTGGCGGAGAGTGGCCGGGGGCGTCGAGAAACTCCCCACCGGGGTCGCCATCGGCGCGGTCGCTTTGCTCGGCGGAATCCTGTTCGCCCTGGCACTCATCTGGATCCAGCACCCTCTGCAGATGGTCCTGCGTTTATGGATTGTCGCCACCGTTGCATCGACGAATCCGGTTCTCCTCCTGCTTCCGACAGCGGTCCTGTCCGGCATTGTCCAGGAGCCGGCCAAACTGCTGGCGGTCTTGATTGCGCGGGCCCAGTGCCGCCGCAGGGAGATACCGGGCCGGGAGGGGCGACGTCTCGCGGGCGACCCGGCAGCGGATGCGCTCCTCTACGGAGTGCCCGTCGGCATCGGAGCGGGCGCGCTCGAAGCCGCCATGACCCTCTCGCATGCTCTGGCGATGGCGCCTTCGGCCGGAGCGCTTCTACCTGTCTTCGTCGAGCGCGCATCCGCCCTCGTGTTTCACGGCTCGCTCACCGGTTTGGTCGCCTACGCCTGGAGTGCGGGACGGGGCTGGCTGGTGCTGGTGATCGCCGCCCTGACCCACGGGTTGCTCAATTATGTGGTCGTGCTGCTGAGCACGCGGCTCGGGCTGGGGGGCGTCTGGCTCATCGAGGCGGTCGTGGCGGCGGTGGCTGTCGCTCTCATGCTGTTGCTGCGCCGGGCGGTCGCAAGGCAGCCCCAACCACCCGAGACCGGCCGGCCTACTTCAAGGTGAAGGGAGTCACCCATGAGAAAGCGCGCTGTGCCGGTGAGCGGAGTTCTGGCTCTGAGTCTGGCTCTCCTGGTGTCTGCAGGCGGGGCCGGCCTCACCGGCTGCCGGGAAGTTGCGGAGGCGCCCCTTACTCTGCAGGTGCCCTGGGCGGCCGGAGAGGTGACCACTCTATCCATGCACCAGGGTGAGGGTGGTCCGATCATCGGCGATTGGACAATGCGGGTCGAGTCTGTGCCGGAAGGAGAGGGCTGGCTTCTGGTCAGCTCATTGAACATCCCCTCTGCTCCGTACTCTCTGAACACTACCGTCCGGGTCGGGGCTGAGGACCTTCTTCCCGTCCACGTGGACTTCGAGCTGCTGAACTTCCAGGGCACCGTGACCTACACCGCCGAGTACGGCGAAGGCAAGGTTGCTGTCGACGCCGACGTCCGCGGCGAGCCCCAGTCGTTCGAAATCCGGTTGCCCGATTCCCCGTACTTCGACAACGAGCAGTTCATCATGACCCTGCGGGCCATGCCCCTGGCCGATGGGTGGAGCGCTACGCTCAACAACATCATCACCGCGACGGCCAGCAAGCGGGCGGTAAGGGTGGAGGTCGTCCGGCGGGAGGACCTCACCGTTCCCGCGGGGACCTATTCCTGCTGGGTGGTCGAGCTCGTCGGGGCAAGCCAGCGGGTGTGGATAGCCGTCGATTGGCCGTACCCGATAGTCAAGTTCGTCAACGACTCCTCGCGCTTGGTCGCGCTCCTGGAGAGCTACGAACCTGGCGAGTAGCCAGACGGCCGCGCGCCCTCGCCATCCCGGCCCTCGCCGTCGACATCCGGACTGTCGGGGACCGGGGCCTGTCTCGACGACACCGTCCGGCTTGTACCAGACTCCGTTGGCCTCCGAAGGCGGAAGGGGAATCATAGTCCTGTCACCCTGCGGCCGGGCCGCCATCCTGGGCGGCAGATACGGGCCCTGACCGGACAGGAGGAGAGACATGGGCCTGAGCGAGAACCCTCCCTGCCGCATCCACACCAGGAAACTCGTCCTCCGGTGCTGGAATCCCACCGACGCGCCCCTGCTCAAGGCGGCGATAGACGAGAGCCTCGACGAGCTCCGACCCTGGATGCCCTGGGCCAGGAACGAGCCGGGCCCTGACCAGGGTGGCCTTCGAGGTCCACGGGGTGGACCAGGGTGGCCTTCGAGGTCCACGGGGTGGACC
>DPMO01000123.1:3085-3283 GCA_003541445.1 Clostridiales bacterium
TTCGAGGTCCACGGGGTGGACCGGGTCCAGATCCACTGTGACCCGGCCAACGAACGCAGCGTATCGGTGGTGCGGAAGCTCGGCTTCACGCATGAGGCGACCCTGCGCCGGCGGCCGGGCCGTCCGGTGCCGCCTGCCCCGGAGGGTGGGCCTGAGCCCCCTGGGGAGAGCGAGTGCTCCTCATATCCGGGATATCGG
>DPMO01000119.1 GCA_003541445.1 Clostridiales bacterium
CGCATCCCCGCCGCCGCCGAAGAGGCAGCCGGCCAGGAGGGCCGCCAGGATGAACACCGTGAAGGTCGTGATGAAGGCTGTGAAAAACGTCGCCGTCCTGGCCCCGCAGGGCCGGTGACGGCGCTTTCGAGCGTCTCGGGTCATGGGAGCCCACCTTCGTCCGCCAGCCCAGGATTATTCTCCCCGCGAAGGGGGTTCACCTTCCACCGTTCCCCTGACGGGAGGCCTCGAGGTAGCCGGTCCGGAGCATCTACCGGTTCCTCTCGCCCAACGAGGAACGCGGGGCCCAGGCCGGGGTCGAGAGGCGGTCCGGATAGCCGCACGCGGTCCCTGGGGCAGGTCGAAAAGGACTGCCTTGTCATCGACCGGACCAAGGTGAAGGCCGAGAAGCGTTTTGATGGCAGATACTGCCACCAGGCGGTCGGCCGACAAATGGGCCAGTCGAAACGGGATAAGGCTCGTGGAATGAAAGACCGTTCCGAGGGCCACACGCCCCTACATCTGCCTCGCCCCATGGGTGGCAGTCGTTATCCATCCACTATTCTCTCTCGGTCTCGGGCTCCCTGCGGTGGCTCCCGGACGGCCCGGTCCCGCCTCATGTACGCCTGAAAAGGCTGGACTCGCAACGGCCGTTGTGTACATTCTCGCACCTGTACTCCGTCATTAGGTGACGGTGGCATAGCCTGTAAGAGGAGAATGTGTTGAGCCCCCGGTTTCCTGGACACTGAGGAAGCTTAAGCCGCTTCAGGCGCACGGTAACCCGACCTGGCGGCCAGGGGTGAGTGGTAGCCCAACTGCTCCAGGAATCAGTGTGGATGAACTTCGCTATCCGGGCCCATCCGTCCTGTAGTCACGGAAGCCATGCAGATACAGGCACCGTTCCCTCAGGACTACAGGAAACGCTCGGCGATGCCGTTGCCGTTGGGTTTGCCGACGTGTACCCGGGATGAGGTGATGCCCAGATAGGCGATCTCGATCTGCCGGTGTCGATAGGGAGGCGGGAGGAGGTTGGGATGAACCGAGTTGGGGATGCCCCGTTTCTTGCGATGCTCATCATCGCGGCCGTCGCCCTGACATCGGCATGGGCCGCCGCCGGGTGCATCCGCCTGCCCGAGTATGTCGTCAGGGTCGAGGCCGACCCGGATGTCACCTGGTGGGGCTTCCTCCGGGTCACGCGCAACATCGGGGCGGGGCGACAGAGCAGAGGCACACGTATCCCGCAAGACACTCTCGAGTCGGACCTCGACTCCTGGGAGATCACCCTGGAGCACGAGACCCACAATCCGAGGGTCGGCGTCGGGACGCGCGTGCATGGTCGGATAACGGCAGTCTCGGTGCGAATCTACAAGACCGGCGCCGAGGGTTCCGTCCGCGTCGAGATCGTACGTGTCGGCGAGGTCGTGGCCCAGGCGGAAACCGCCCGAACCGGTGCCTCTGCTCACTGCGAACACATCGAAGGTCACTAGTGCGAAGGCCGGTGCTCGTCCTGATGAGCCTCCCGCGGGAACCTCTCCCGGAGGAACCTGGCCGCCTTTCTGCGCCACGACGCCGCCAGGTCGAAGGCGCACCCGGTCGCACAGAGGTGCCGGCACCAGAAACGCTGGCTGAGGATGCCGAGGACGAGGACGAAGACGAGGAGGGTCCACCGCACGGTCGTCCCGTTGAAGGTGAAGAGCGTCGCGAACGGCTCGTAGCTCCCTGCCGAGGGGGACCGCGTGAGGAAGGCGATGAGGAGGGCCCCCCAGAGGAGGACCGGTCGGAGAAGACGGAGCACCTGGCCGACCCTGCGGCCGGGTGCGAGCCCCCCGCCGCCGGCCGCCGCCAGGAGCTCCTGGATGGCGCCGAACGGGCAGACCCAGTAGCAGTAGATGTTACGGCCGAAGACCAGGATGGTCCCCAGGATGCCGACGACCATCACGTACCAGATGAGGTGGCCGGTGTCCAGCGGCGGCACCCGGCCGAGGAGGATGCTCCCCACGGTCGAGAGAGACAGGGGCGCGGCCAGCCAGAAACCGATGACGACCAACGAGGCGGCCATCGTGACCCACCGCAGTCTCGCCCGCCCGGTTGCCGTGCCGAGGACGGCCACGGCCCACACGCCGAGGACGGCCAGCGCCTCGCGTGTCAGGCTGAGCCCGTCGCCGGCCACCTTCACCGGCAGGTCGAGCTGGGACCTTGCGATGGCGTGCGCCGCCTCCCGCACCCCGTCGGCGATGCCCCTGGAGGTGAAGGTCGCGCTCGTCACGGCGTCGATGTCCTCACCGACGGTGAGGGCGTCCGTGACTTTCCGCCCCGCGAACCCCTCGATGAACCCGGCCTCCTCGACCCTGCTGAACCAGGTCGTCCACTCGGTGTGCTCGAGCACCCTGACCGACAGGATGTTCCCCTCGAGGTCGCAGGCCACCGCGGTGACCACCGTGCCCTCGTAGCCCACGGCCGACCCCACCCCGACGTAGCCGACGGGGACCTTCTCCCCCGCGCGATGGGCGAGGGCCTTGTAGATGAGGGGGTCGGACGAACACCGCACCAGTTCGTCGGCCCCGGGGATGGCCGCCTGGAGCTGAGGGAGGTAGTCCACTTCCTCGGTGAGGAACAGGGGGGCGCCGTAGGCGGCGGCCAGGGTGACGACGGCGATGACAGCGAGTATCTTCTCTGTGTGCTTCAAACAGGCCGACCTTCCTTCCGCATCCCGAGCCGAATGCTAGCACAGAGCCTCACGCTCAACTGTAGTGCCCGTTACATTCCACCCGGCGCCGGGCCTTCCCGTGTCCGCCGTCCGCGCCGGCGACGCCCACAGCATCGGGCACCTACGCGGTCGGCGCCTGCACCCGACGAGCGCGTCATCGCGCCCGTGCCACCGTCAGCCCCGTTGCACGCTGACCCCATCCTCGCCGACGAGTCCGGTCAGCATGGCGATGGCGTCTTCGTCAGGCCGTATCCAGCACTCCCTGTCGACGAGCAGGGTCTTGCCGCAGGAGAGGAAGTTCAGGTAGACGGGGACACCGCCCCGGTTCAGCTCGAGCACGGCCCTCACCCTCTCGAGGAACTCCTGCTTCTCCAGTTCGGGCGGTATGGTCACGTAGACCCGTTCCTCGCTCCCGGCCTCGAGGGGCTGTATCTCGTCGGCGATGACCTTCGGCTCCTCGTCCTTGAAGCTGACCCGGCCGCGGACGATGACCGTGGCGTCCGGCTGGAGAAGGCCGGCGTACTTCTCCAGAACGCTGGGGAAGATGACGACCTCCACGGCCCCGGTCAGGTCTTCGATGGTGGCGAACATCATGGGCGAGCCGTTCCTGGTGACGATCTTCTTGGTGTTGCTCACCATGCCGCCGACGGTGACCGCGTCCCCCTCCCATCTCTCCGAGAGGTGGGCCGTCGAGACGGTGTCCAGTCTCACAAGCTGGGCTTGGTACTGCGCCAAGGGATGCCCGCTGAGGTAAAGGCCCAGGACCTCCTTCTCCATCGCCAGGAGACTGGCCTTGGGCAGGGGGTCGCAGGGAGGGAGCGGCGGACCGACCTCCTGGAAGCCGGGCGCCCCGCCGGGCGCCCCGCTGGCCGCGGGGATGTCGCTGAAGAGCGAAAGCTGGCCCTCACGCTCCGACCTCTGGTGCCTCTGGGCGGCTTCGAGGTCGCGGTCGAGGGCGAGGAGGTACTGGCCCCGGTGGCCGCCCAGCGAATCGAAGGCCCCCGCCTTGATGAGGCTCTCCACGGCCCGCTTGTTCAGGAGGCGGGTGTCCACCCGGCGGCAGAAGTCGTAGAGACTGCGGAAGGGCCCCTTCTCCTCCCGCGCGGCCACGATGGCCTCGATGGCCGCCTCCCCGAGGTTCTTGACCGCCGCCAGGCCGAAGCGGATCTTGCCGCCGGCGACGGTGAACCGGGCCTGGCTCTCGTTCACGTCGGGCGGCAGGACCTCGACGCCCATCCTGCGGCACTCCTCGACGTAGTAGGCCACGCGCTCGGACGAGCCCATCACGCTCGTGAGGCTGGCGGCCATGAACTCCACGGGGTAGTGCGCCTTCAGCCAGGCCGTCTGGTAGGCGACAAGGGCGTAGGGGGCCGAGTGCGACTTGTTGAAGCCGTAGCCCGCGAACTTCTCCATCAGGTCGAAGATCTCGTCGGCCTTCTCGGTGGACAGGCCATCCTTGGCCGCGCCGCCGCGGAACAGCTCGCGGTGCTCGGCCATCTCTTCGGCCTTCTTCTTGCCCATCGCACGGCGCAGCAAGTCGGCGCCGCCGAGCGAGTAGCCGCCGACGATCTGCGCCATCTGCATCACCTGCTCTTGGTAGACCATGATGCCGTAGGTCTCCTTGAGCACCGGCTCGACGCGCGGATCGGGGTACTCCACCTTCTCGCGGCCGTGCTTACGTGCGCAGAAGCTGGGGATCAGGTCCATCGGGCCCGGGCGATACAGCGCCACGAGGGCGATGATGTCCTCAAAGCGGTCAGGCTTGGCGTCCTTCAGCATGCCCTGCATGCCGCGGCTTTCCAGCTGGAACACGGCCACCGTGTTGGC
>DPMO01000069.1 GCA_003541445.1 Clostridiales bacterium
TCCAGGAGCGCCTGGCCAAGCTCGCCGGCGGCGTCGCCGTGATCAAGGTCGGGGCCTCGACCGAGACCGAGCTCAAGGAGAAGAAGTACCGGTACGAGGACGCCCTCAACGCGGCCCGCGCCGGTGTCGAGGAGGGCATGGTCGCCGGCGGCGGCGTGGCCCTCGTCAACGCCATCCCGGCCGTGGAGAAGGTCGAGGCCGAGGGTGACGAGAAGGTCGGCGTGAACATCATCAAGCGGGCCCTCGAGGAGCCTCTCCGGCAGATAGCGGCCAACGCCGCGCTCGAGGGGTCCGTGGTGGTCGAGCGCGTGAAGAAGGAGAAGCCCGGCGTCGGCTTCAACGCGGCCACGGAGGAGTACGTGGACATGCGCAAGGCCGGCATCTCCGACCCGGCCAAGGTCGTCCGTCTCGCCCTCCAGAACGCGGCCAGCATCGCCTCCCTGGTCCTCACGACCGAGGCTCTGGTCAGCGACATCCCGGAGAAGGAGAAGAAGGGACCGGGCTATCCGCCGGACATGGACTACTGAGCCCCCCTCGGCCCCGGCCGAGAGAAGGCGAAGGCCGAAGCCCGAAGGAAGACCCCGGCCGCGCGGCCGGGGTCTTCTTCTCGGGCCGACTCACGTCCGATGCCGTCGCCGCCCCGTCCCTGTCGAACGGAAGGGCGCTCCGCGGTCAGGTCTCAAGAGGAGGTTGGTGAGGGGGTGTCTGTACCTGATGGAAACGGCCTGGCTGGGGCAGAGTTCGTGACAACAGAAACATCCGATGCACTTCTCGCTCGACAGCTCGGGCACGCCCCCGGTGAGCCTCAGGGCGTCGACCGGACAGTTCTTCACGCACTGACCACACCCGGTGCACCTGCCGGCGATGAAGGCCGGCCGCGTCGTGGCCAGGGACACGGCCCACCGCGTCAGCCCCGGCGGGAGGCGTGAGATGAGCCTCGTCCCCGGCGGGAGGCGGAACCCGGGCACGCGGGCTTCGGAGAGCGGCACCCCGACGACCTCGATGCGGTCGAGGTCGGCCTCTCCGAGGCCGCGGGCCGCACCGAGCCGTGTCGTCGGGACTTCCGCCGGGCCGACCCCCATGACCGCCGCCAGAACGGCATCGACCGCCACCGGGTCGGTCCCGGCGACGATGAGGCCGACCCGCCGCACGGACCCCGCGCTGGGGCCGCTCCCTTGCATCGCCTCGACCGCGTCGACGACGTGAAGGACCGGCTTGAGAAGCTCCACGATGTCGAGGAGGAGGTTCGAGAACGACTCCACGGACGGGTTGCGGCGGTGGTACTCCCGCTTGGCCCCGCCGGGCACGGTCCCGAAGAGGTTCTTCACCGCTCCGGTGAGCAGGGTGAGGGTGTGGGTCTTGAGCTTGGGCAGGGACACGAGGCAGCCGGCCTCGACGGCGACCCTGGAGAGGGCGAGCGGGGCCTCGCCGGGGCCTCTCGGGTTGGGGACCAGGACCGGTTCCTCGCGGTCGAAGGCGACCACCCGGGCGCCGGCCGCCGCGGCGGCCTCGGCGATGCCTGAGGCCTCGAGGGAACGGTCGGTGACGTCCGGCCGCACCCCGGTCCCGCCGGAGCTGTCCCCGACCACGAGCTCCGTGGCGCCGGCCTCCCGGAGGACGGCAAGGACGGCGGAGACGACCGCGGGGTGGGTGCACACGCCGTCCTCGGGCGGGCGCGGAGCCAGGACGTTGGGCTTGACGAGAACGGACCCTTCGCCGAGCTCCAGGGACCGGCCTTCGAGGCACAGCGCGACCGCCGCGCGGACGGCCTCCTTGACCCGTTCCGGCTCGTAGTCTTCACACCGCTGAACGGCCACCCTGGAACGGAAGGGCCGCCCAGGTTCGTCCTTCACTTCCCTCCAACCCCACCTTCGGAGTCCAGCAGATGGCACCGCGCTTTCCTTGACTCGGCCCCTTCGTCTCCTGTAGGCTCGAGGACGCATGCCGGGACGTGCGACAAGCCCCTGAGAGGAAGGTGGTCGGAACCGGTGCGAGGCATCATCCACACCCTGACCTCGACTTCGACTGAAGACTTCGGAATTCGCAGGGCGGCGGCCTTTGTCCTCCTCGCGGCCCTGGTTCTCGCCTCCGCCGCGGGGGGCGTCGTCGGCCTTGCCGCCGGCCCGCAGGCGGCCGAGCCGCCTGTCGTCGTCTCCCCTGAACCGGCCCCCGCGGGCCTCGGTCCGTCCGGAGCCGCGGAGACCGCCGAGGGAGACCCCGACCCGCCCCAGTCACGCCTGAGCGAGAGCGACATCCGTCTCCTGGCCCGGCTCATCACGGCCGAGGCGCGCGGACAGCCCTACGCGGGGCAGGTGGCTGTGGGCGCGGTGGTGATGAACCGCATGAGGAGCAACAGCTTCCCGGATTCCGTCCGGGCCGTCATATACCAGCCCGGGCAGTTCGAACCGGTGGCCAACGGCCACATAAACACAGAACCGACCGAGACGGCCCTGAAGGCCGCCCGGGCGGCCGCGGCCGGCGAGGACCCGACCGGAGGGGCCCTCTACTTCTTCAACCCGGCCAAGACCTCCAACGCCTTCCTCTGGCGCCGGCCTCATAAGGTCACCATCGGCGACCACAGGTTCACGTCTTAGAGGAACCCCGGCCGGCCCCGGTCCCGCCCAGCTCGCGGAGGATGACCCAGCGGCCCTTCTTGCGCCCCTTCGGCCGCCGGTCGTAGTAGATGTCGACCAGCCGGCCGTCGTCGGTCATCACGCGGTAGAAATCCTTCCCGACCCCCCACGAGCCCCGCCTCATGGGAGCCCGGGCTCCGAAGGGCGGGCGCCCGGCGTCCCAGCCACCCCCGGGCCGGGGATGGTCGTACTCGTGCCACTCCTTGATGACGCGGGTGACGGCGTACTCCCGGCCGCGCCACTTGAACCCGTCCGGAGCGCCGGTCTTCTTCTCCAGCTCGGGTTCTTCTTTGAAGACAGGCTCGATCTCCTCACCGATGAAACCAGGCATCCAGACCCTTCACTCCTTCCCGGACCCACGGGCGGTCCCGGTCACAGGCGGAGGGCGACCCATTCGCCCGCTATTCTACCACCCGAGTCGGCCCGACCGTGTCGCGACGCCCCTCGGCACCGTCCCACTCGCCTCCGCGCTCGTCTCAGGAAGCCTCCCTCTCCAGGGCGATGGAGGCGAACCGGCCGAACCGCCGGAGGAAGGTGAGGAACACCGACCCGGTCGGGCCGTTGCGCTGTTTGGCGATGATGAGTTCGGCGAACCTCACGTCCCTGTCAAGGGTGTAGGTCCCCAGCGACCTGCCGTCCCGGCGCGCCTCGAGCTTGGTCTTCCGTCCGAGGCCCCTGTCGTCGGCCTCGACGACCACCCGCACCTCCCGCCCGTTGAGGTCGACGCAGACCTCCTTCTCCTGTGGGAAATGGATGAAGACCACGACGTCGGCGTCCTGCTCGATGGCCCCGGACTCCCGGAGGTCGGACAGAAGCGGTCTCCGTGAAGGACGCTTCTCGACCTCCCGGCTGAGCTGGGAGAGGGCCAGAACGGGCACATCGAGCTCCCGCGCGAGCGCCTTCAGGGCGCGGGAGATCTCCGATATCTCCTGCTGTCTGTTCTCACTCCTAGGGTTGCCACGCATGAGCTGGAGGTAGTCGATGACGAGGAGCTGGATGTCATGGTCCCTCTTCATCCGCCTGGCCCTGGCCCGGAGCTCGAGCACCGAGAGGCTGGGAGAGTCGTCGATGAAGATGGGGGCCTCACCGAGGCGCCCCATGGCGTCGGATATCTTGCCGAAGTCCGCCTCGGCCAGGATGCCGGACCTCAGGCGGTGGGCGTCGAGCGACCCTTCCGACGCGAGGAAGCGGAGGGCCAACTGGTCGGCGGACATCTCCAGGCTGAAGATGCCGACCGGCAGCTCGTAGAGCACGGCGGCGTTCCGGGCGATGTTCACAGCGAGGGTCGTCTTCCCCTGTGAGGGCCTTCCGGCGAGGATGACCAGGTCCGACGGCTGGAGCCCCGCGGTGATGGCGTCGAGGTCGGGGTAGCCGGTCGGGATGCCCGTGACCGGAGAGCGGGTCCCGTAGAGGCGGTCGAGCCGCTCGTAGGCTTTCACCAGAAGGTCCTTGAGGGCCATGTAGGGCTTTCTTATCTGGTGCTGGGCGATGTCGAAGATCATCTGCTCCGCCTTGTCCAGGATCTCACGGGGCTCCTCGGCCGACTCGTAGGCGTCGGTGACGATCCTGGTCCCGGCGGCGATGAGGTCTCTCAGCATGGCCTTGGAGGCGACGATGTTCGCGTAGTGCCGGATGTTGGCCGCCGTGGGCACCGTCCGGGCCAACGTGCTCAGATAGGTCAGCCCTCCGACGCGCTCGAGCTCCCCCGACCGCCTGAGCTCTTCGGTCAGGGTCACGACGTCCACAGGCCGGTTGTCGTCGTAAAGACGCAGGACGGCCTTGAAGATAATGCGGTGGACGTCCTGGTAGAAGTCTTCCGGGCGGAGCAGGTCCATGGCCGTCGGGATGGCGTCCCGGTCGATGAGGATCGACCCTAGGACCGACTGTTCGGCTTCTATGTTCTGCGGGGGCAGACGGTCGGCGGGGACACTCACGAGGGACCCTTCCCGGCGGCGGCCGCGGCGCCGGCTGACTCGTCCGTCGGCGGCCCGGCTTCCTCGTCGGCTCCCCCGTCGGTCGAAAGGACCGCGTCCAGGACCTCTTCGATGGTCGACACGGGGACCAGCGTGACGCCCGGGACGGAGGCCGGGAGGTCGTCCTTGTTCTCCTCCGGGATGACGACCCGGGTCACCCCGGCCTGGCGCGCCCCGTAGACCTTCTGGTAGAGGCCTCCCACAGGCCTCACCCGCCCTCTCACGGAGACCTCGCCCGTCACCGCCGTGTCCTGCCTGACCGGGTGGCCGTTGATGGCGCTGATGATGGCCACGAGGACGGCCGCGCCGGCCGACGGCCCGTCGATGTCACCGCCTCCCACGACGTTCACGTGAACGTCGTAGCTCGAGAGGTCCTCACCGGTCATCTGCCGCACCACCGACGCCGCATTGTGGACCGAGTCCCTGGCCATGCTCCCCGCCGTCTCGTTGAAGCGGACCGTCCCCTCGCCCTCCTTGCGCGCCGGGAAGGCGACGGCCTCTATCTCGAGCACGGTCCCGAGGTAGCCGCAGGCGGCCAGGCCGAGGACCCGCCCGACCTCCGGGGTCGAGGAGGCCCTGACGGAGGTGTTCGGGGTGAGCCGGCTGGTCTGGATGACGTCGAGCACGTCCTGTCTCTCGATGGTGACGGCCGGCGGGGTCTTCCTCTTGCGGCGGCTGTCGAACTCGTGGACGAGGCCGGACCCGCCGCGGCGGTACAGGGCGAGCCCGTAGGCGTCGGCGAGGAGGCCGACGGCCTTCCGGCCCTCGACGGTGTAGTGGCTGATGAGCTCGGCCAGCCCGCGGCTCAGGCTGACGTTGAGCTTGCGGCAGGCGCCAAGGACGATCTCCTGGATGTCGTCCGGGGACAGGGGCTCGAAGAAGACCTCGGCGCACCGCGAACGGAGAGCCGGATGTATGGACCAGGGGTCGCGTGTCGTCGCCCCGATGAGCACGAAATCGGCCGGTGCGCCCTCCTCGAAGAGCTTCCTCACGTAGCGCGGCACATTAGGGTCGGCAGGGTCGTAATAGGACGAATCGAAGAAGACCCTCTTGTCCTCCAGGACCTTGAGAAGCTTGCTCATGAGCATCGGGTCGAGCTCGCCGATCTCGTCGATGAAGAGGATGCCGCCGTGGGCCTCGGTCACAAGGCCCAGCTTGGGTTCTGGCACGCCGGTCTCGGCGAGCTCGCGCCTCGCCCCCTGGTATATGGGGTCGTGGACAGACCCGAGCAGCGGGTTCGTGGCCTCCCGCGGGTCCCAGCGGAGGGTCGTGCCGTCCACTTCCACGAAGGGGGCCTTGGCCCCGAACGGCGAGTAGGGCAGACGGCGCGCCTCCTCGAGGACCAGCCTGGCCACGGTCGTCTTGCCGACGCCCGGCGGTCCGTAGAGGATGACGTGCTGGGGGAAGGGGCAGGCGATCTTGGCCAGGAGCGCCTTCACCGCCCCGTCCTGTCCAACGATCTCCGAGAGGCTGGTGGGTTTCAGCACCTCGATGACCGTGCGGGCCAGTCTCCGCCTCTCAAGCTTCTCGAGGGAGCGGAGCTTCTTCAGCGTCTGCGGGTTCTCGGGACCCACGTCCTCATTGATGATCTGGAGCTTGATGTCTCTGACATACTCCTCGTGCCTCTTCTGCATCCGCTCGGCGATCTTCTTCTCGAGCTTGTCCTCGACGGAACGCCTGGCGACGAGGTCCGCGATCTCATCCTCGACCTCTTCGAGGATGAGCGGGATCTCCGCCGGCCTGGGCGGGATGCCGACGGTCGGGTCCTCGAAGACGAGCCGCTTCAGGGCGAGGACGCGCCTGGCGAGGTCGTCGGAATGCATCTCGTCGAGGACGTCGAGCTTTCCCGCTCTCAGGACCAGCTTCTCGGGGCCGTGGATGTGCGCCAGGATGTCGTACAGGGCGTCGACCCGGCGCCTGAGCTGCTCGGCGTCACTCAACTTGCTGGTGAGCGTGGTGTCGGTCCGGACCAGTCGGTCCAGGATGGACTTCATCTGCCTGTTCCTCCTCGCCCCTTCCGGGCGGCTCTACTCCTCCAGGGCCTCGACCGTGACCGTGATTTCCCGGGCAATCTCCGGGCTCAGACGGACGGTGACGCGGTGGTCCCCCAAGGCCTTGAGCGGCTCCTCGATCTCGATGCGCTTCCGGTCGATGTCGAGGCCCGTGGCCTCCTTGATGCCCTCGGCGATGTCCTTGGCCGTGACCGAACCGAACAGGCGGCCTTCCTCCCCGGCCTTGGCCTTCACGGTCAGGCGCAGTCCCTCGAGCCGTTCGGCGGCGGCCTGTGCCTCGGCCGCCTCGCGCTCGGCCCTTCGCTTGGCGGCCGTCTGCTCGGCCTCGAACCTCTTGAGGTTGGCCGGCGTGGCCTCGAGGGCCAGCCCCCGGGGAATGAGGTAGTTCCTCGCGTAGCCGTCGGCGACCGCGATGACGTCGCCCCTCTTCCCCAGCTTGGGAACGTTCTGCACCAGCACGATCTTCATGGCCTTCACTCCCTGGGCCGTGCCGCCCCGCGGGTCCCCCGCACGGGGCCCCGGACGGCAAGGCTAGTGCTTCGCCCGGACCCCTGCTTATCCTCCCGGGCCGCCTCATAGCACGGACCGGGCCGCACGCCCTGCGGCCCGGTCCGGACGGAGGGCGGACCCGTCAGGACCTCGTCTAGTCCACCGTGTAAGGCAGGAGGGCTATCTGCCTGGCCCGCTTGATGGCCGTGGTCAGCTGTCTCTGATGCTTCGCGCAGTTGCCGGAGATGCGGCGGGGCAGGATCTTGCCGCGCTCGCTGATGTAACGCTTGAGGCGGCCTATGTCCTTGTAGTCGATGTACTCCACCTTGTCGACACAGAAGCTGCACACTCGCCGGCGCTGCCGCCGGCCCTTCCTGTCTCGTCTCGCCACGGCGATGTTCTCCTTTCCGTCGGGGCTCCCTCCGGACCTCGGCAGGCCGCGGCCGGGTCCGGAGACCTAGAACGGGATGTCTTCGTCCGTCCCGCCGGCCTCAAAGGAGCCCTCTCGGGACAGCTGGCCGCCGCCCAAGGCCTCACGGCCCCGGTCGGGCGAGTCGAGGAAGCGGACGTCCTGGGCCACGACCTCGGCCACCCGGCGCCGCTGTCCCTCGGACGTCTCGTAGGAGCGGATCTGAAGCCTCCCGTCCACGGCCACCAGACGCCCCTTGCCCAGATGACTGGCACAGACCTCGGCAAGCTTGCGCCAGGTCACGATGTCGATGAAGTCGGTCTCTCGTTCGCCCTTCTGGTTGACGAAAGGTCTGTCGACGGCGAGCGTGAAGGTCGCGGTAGCTACTCCGTTCGGGGTGTAGCGCAGTTCCGGGTCGCGAACGAGTCTCCCGATGAGGACGATCCGGTTGAGCATCGCTCTCCCCCCTCAGCCTACCAGGCGACTCACACTTCAACCTTGTGCCGGTCACTCGCCGGGAGGACCGGCTTCGGCCCCCGACGGGAGGTCGCCGCTTCCTGCGGCGGGCGCGCTCCGGCCGTCCTCGGTGGTGTCTCCGGTCCCGCCGGAGCCGGTCCCGCCGTCCCCGGCGGCCTCTTCGGCCGAGGCCTTGGTCCTCCTCGTCTGGGGCTTCTCGAAGGGCACCTCCCGCTTGACGATGAGGTAGCGGATGACCTCGTCGTTTATCTTGAAGAACCGCTCGAGTTCCCGGGTTGCGGACGGCTCTCCCTCGTAGTTGAGGATGACATAGAACCCGTCGGAGAAGTGCTCGATCTCGTAGGCGAGGCGGCGCAGGCCGACCTTCTCGACGGAGAGGACGGAACCGCCGCTTCTGGTCACGACGTCGACGATGCGCTCACAGGTCTTGTCGACGCCTTCTCGGTCGAGGTCTGGCCGCAGGATGAAGACGCTCTCGTACGCGGCCATCGGGTCACCTCCTCCCTCGGACATCCCGGCCGGCCCGTCTCCTGGTCTCCAGGCCGCTGACCGGGAAGGCCCCGCAACGCGGTGCGGGGCGGGTGGTGTATGGACGGGCTCAATTATAACCCGGCGGCCGGGGGAAGGCAAAGCCACGGTCTGTCCCGGCCGAGGGGATGCTCACGTGGCGGGAGGGGGCTGGTCCTCGAGGTCCAGCGCGTAGCGCACGATGCGTTTGACCCTTTTTTCGAATTTGTGTCTCGGAAGCATCACCCGGCGCCCGCAGGTCGTGCATCGCAGGCCGAAGTCTATCCCGGTGCGGGTTATCTCCCACTCCCGCCCGCCGCAGGGATGCGTCTTGCGCAGCTCCACGATGTCCCCCACGTGGTACTTGACCGAACCCGGGAACAGCGGCCTGGTCACCGGTCCTCCCCCCTGTCGCCGCCGCCGGCGTCACCGGGCGCGGACGCCCCGAAGGGCGCAGGGGGCGGGTTCTCGTCCTTGAGGTTCCCGCCGTAGATGTAGACCCGCCGCGGGTACGGGATCTCGATACCGGCCCGGTCGAAGGACTCCTTGATGCGGAGCTTCAACTCGCGCTCAACGGCCCACTGCTCCATCGGCTTGACCTTCGCCCAGACCATTATGGACACGCCCGAGGCGCCGAGCTGGGAGACGCCGAGGACCCTGGGCCCCTCGACGACGACCTCGGACTCGGCCGCGAAACGGTCCAGGATCTCCTGCACGTGCTCTATGACCTTGCTCGTCTCCTCCTCGTAGGCGACCTCGACCTCGAAGAGGACCC
>DPMO01000197.1 GCA_003541445.1 Clostridiales bacterium
CGGCCTCTCCCGGGCCAGGCGGTCGACGGGCCGCTCCCGGGTCGTGCCGTGCAGACGCCGGTCGGCCACCGAGGCCACCCAGGCCATGACCTGCCGGTTGAGGTCCTCCACGTCGGTGAAGCGGGCCGTGGGCCAGAAGTTGTCCCGCACGTACTTGATGGTCCTCTCCACCCGCCCCTTGGTCTGGGCCCGCCGCGGACGACAGAGGGTTATGTCCGAACCCACGCGGAGACTGAAGTCGAGGAACCTCGAGTTGAACACCGGGCGGCCGGCGCCGTCGCGGCCGACGACCACAACCTTGGCGTTGTCGTAAAGACACCTGGCCGGCACCCCGCCGAAGTGGCGGAAGGCGTTGATGAGGTTCCGTGTCCGGCCGTCAGGGGTCCGATACTTGAAGCACCCGAAGTCCACCTGGGCGCACTCCCCGGGCTCGGTCTCGAACCTCACCGTGGCCTTGGACTCCCGTAGCGGCCGGAAGGGTTTCACGTAGTCCTTGAGAATGGTCTTCCCGCCGCGGTAGCCGAGGGCCCTTATCTCCCGGAGGAGCACCTCGCAGTTGAAGACACCCTCGGTCATACGTGCCTGGATGTGCTCCTTGAAAGGGTCCAATAACGATGGCCTCCTCGGACGCGGCCTGGCCTTGGGTATCCCCGGTGAACGCAGGTACTTCCTCACCGAGTTCCTGGAGATGCCCAGCGTCCTGGCGATGTCCCTGATGGATCGGCCCTGACCCTTGAGCTCGAAGATCTGCTTCACCTTCCCACCCTCCAGCACTCAACCTGCACCCCCGAATCCTCCCTGACTCGGAAGGTGCATTTCGCTGGGGGGTGGGTCAATTCTTGGCCGGCCCTACTGGGTCAGTTTACAACCGGCCGTGACATACCTTAGAGGTTGCCCCTAGGGAACGTGCCCCAGAGACCTGCCCGCACGCCAGCCAAGAACCGCGGCAGAGCACCGGGCGGCAGGCGAGCGGTAGGAGGCGGCCCTCCGGGAGGGAATACCGCTCGGGGCACGACTTCAAGGAGATTGGTCGTGCGGGCGGCCCACGCGGCCACCGAGTCCTTCGCGGGCGACCGAGAGTCGATGCGGTTGTGCTCGTTGGCTCCTGCGCCCGGGCAGACAAGCTTTGCCTTGGAGGCTTAAGGGGCTGGAGGAGGGGTGGGCTTGTTCTCTATCGGAGCCTATGCCGTGATTTTTGATGCCCAGCGACGTGTGCTCTTGTGTCACCGGCGGGACATGGACGTCTGGAACCTACCCGGCGGCCGCGTTGAGAGCGGCGAGCTTCCGAACGAAGCTGCCGTTCGTGAGACGAGAGAGGAAACCGGCCTGAAGGTTGTCGTCGAAAGACTGGTCGGTGTGTATGGCAAGACGAGCAAGGATGAGCTGGTCTTCGCGTTCCTGTGCCGGGTGGTCGGGGGCGAACTGCAGGAGACGGACGAGGCAGATGCCTGTCAGTTCTTCCACGTAGATGAAATGCCCCCAAACATAAGCCCGAAGCAGGTCCAGCGGATTCATGACGCGCTGCAGCGTGGAGAGCCCGTGTTTCGACGCCAGACCGGGCCCGACACCCGGGAGATGATCCGACGTTGGGAACGCGGAATGGACGCTTCGTAAGGTGTCAGATCTACGTATAACGGCCACGACCGTTAGCCCAGGTTGTGGTCCAATAAGCAGGACGTGGCATGGGTCAGACCGAACAAGGACGATGGCGGCACACAGTAGCCTCAACTCTCAGCCAGGCGGAGATTGTGGCGTGGCTCGACATGAACCACGATTCATACGCAGTTAGACCCCTGGACGCAGCCATTCCTACACACGAGAAAACAAAGGTGCTGGTCTTGGGAACAGTACATCTGGCAGGCTCACGGGATGTGGTTCAGCATCAAGTCAGGGAATTCCCGCGTTCTGCGCTGAACCCTCTCATAGCTTTGCTAGAGGAGTTTCGTCCTTGTTTCATTGGCGTTGAGCGTTATCCCCCCGAGACTGTAGCCTGGCTGGTGTACACGGACGGGAGGGAGAAGACAGAGGAATTCCTTGGGTTTACAAGATATTCGCACTTGATGCAAGATGAGCTGGCAATTGCGTGGGCAGAGGCAAGCGCCACCGCGTACAAGAGCTTAAGAAGGCTATCCCGGCAGAGCTCTCCAGACGAACGCACAAGAGTGGTGCCCTACTTGATAGCGGCGTATGATTGGAGCACGGCTCTGTTACAGTGGT
Source organism: Clostridiales bacterium (assembly GCA_003541445.1). GTDB lineage: Bacteria > Bacillota > Sulfobacillia > UBA995 > UBA9673 > UBA9673. The sequence continues at coordinate 2,218 of DPMO01000197.1, forward strand.
CCTATCTGCCCCGTGAAATGCGAGCGCGAGCGGCCCGGGACGCTATCCCTAAATCCGTTTACAGGGCCCTGGAAGAAGACACAAGTTCACATAACGAGGTTGTATCTATTGGGCTTGAACTCGCCCATCGTTTAGGTCACCAGCGGCTCTATCCGATTGATAATGGAGTACAGGGAGACTTACCGGATTCAGATAGGATGAAAGAGTTCTTGGCCGAATTCGAGGCCAGTCAAGTGTGCCGGGGGTTCATACAGCAATTACAGAACGAAGTCGGGGAGCAGGACAGGCAGCTTCAGGCTTATATGGAGCAAGGGAACCTGTTGCCTTTCTATCTGGACCTGAACTCGGCGGCCCGTCTAGATCAGATTACGGAACAGTGGCGGGTGTTTTTCCGCACAAGATTCCCGTCAGGTTTGGACCGGGCTCGGGTAGCCATGTGGGAGGTGCGAAATCTACATATGGCTGCCACCATCCGGAAGATAACGGCTTTAAACCCGGGTGGGCGAATGCTGGTCATCGTTGGAGCCGCACATAAGCCCTTCTTGGACGCATATCTCCATAGTCTTGCAGACATAGAGCTAGTTCACCTTGCTGACCTGCAGTGAGAAGTAACTTCAGGGCGCGTCAGCCGCTACTCCTGAAGGCGTGCGGGAGGAAGAGCAGCCAAGTCCGGCACTCGAGTGAGGGAGGCTGGTCTGACCATGGCCCCAGCCCGGAATCGCCGGTCAGAAGCCGGGAAGCGGGTGCTCATAGTCCTCTACGACGGCTTCACGGAGTACGAGTATGAGCTCGTTGTCCTGGCCCTCTACCACAACGGGATTCCCTTCGCCGTTGTCGGCCCTGCAGCGATCCCGCTCGCGCGACGCACCACCGTCTGAGGGGAGGTACTCCTGATGGTGCCGGAGGAGCGCAAGCTCCCGTGGATGCTTTGGCTCTTTCTGACCCTGGTCGGTGCCGGGCTTACCGCCGGGCTGATTATCGCCGAAGGCGACGCGGCCGAACTCTCGCCGGCGGGGTGGGCCGCGGCCATCATCGGTTTTGCGCCCCTCGTCGGCGCACAGCTCACCCTGGGCGTGCCTTCTGCCGCGGTCAAAGTGAAGGCGTGGCTGGAGACCACCCGCCGCCCTCTGCTTTACACCGCGGGCGGAGTCACCGCGCTGTGGCTGGTGTTCCAGGTCGCCTCGGGCGAGTTCAATCCTTACACGGCCCTCATCGTGGCCTTCGGTCTGGTCGCGGCCCTGGGGACGCTCCGGCAGGTCCGGCGCGGGCAACGCGGACTGACCTGGGCCGATGTGGCCGTGTGGATGCTTTTATGGATCCCCTTCGACCTGCGGTGGGTCTACGACCTGGGCGGGGATTACCACTGGTGGGCCATCGCCCTGTCGGTGCTCGGCGTCATCGGCTGGTACGGGATGCGGGACCTTCCCGGGTTCGGTTATCGGCTCGTCCCCAGATGGCGGGATGTCGCGGTCGCGCTGGCCGCCACCGCGGCCTTGATGGTCGTCCTCATCCCCGTCGGTTTGGCCATCGACTTCCTGAGCTGGCCGCCCTCGAAGCCGCCTCAGCTCTGGCGGGCGCTGTTCATGTTCGTGGGTGTCTTCCTCACCATAGCCGTCCCCGAGGAACTCTTCTTCCGCGGCGTTCTGCAGCACGGGCTGGACCAAACGACCTCGCGGCGGTGGCTCAGCCTGCTCGCCGCGTCCTTCCTGTTCGGGCTCATGCACTGGAACAACGCGGGTGACCTGACGGAGAAGGCGGCCTACGTGGCCCTGGCCACGGTTGCCGGCCTTTTCTACGGCTTGGCCTACCGCCGCAGTGGCAACAGCCTCCTCGCCCCGGTGCTCACTCATACCCTTGTGGACGTCATCTGGGCGACGTTCTTCCGGTAGTCGCCATGAGCGGCGAGGTCGGCTGAGGCGCCGGGCTCGGCGTCGATGCCCTGAGCCGGCCGCTGCCGCCGAGGACCCCTGTCGGCCTACGTCATTCGTCGCCCCGGGTCTCCAGGGTTCTAGCTCCAGAGGTCGAACTGCGCCAGTGAGGCGGCGAACTTTACCCGGGACATCCGACGGCCTGCGGTTCACGGTCCGGGCGAACCTCCAATCGGCCGACGTCCGGGCCGAGTGGTCCTCGGCCTGCCTGACCGTGAGGTGAGCTGACCGTGGGACCGCATGGGAACCACGACCGAGAGTTCTCCGTGGAGGACCCCCGAGGTCCGAGACGGGCGGGTCTACTGCCGGCCGCGGTCCGGGCCGGCGCGGCGGCCTTGCTGGTTCTGGCGTTGACTTTGCTGAGCACCTGCCGGCCCGCTCCTGCGCCGCCGGTGAGCGAACGGCTGGCCGGCCACGCCTACCCACGCTTGTTTCTTCAGCTCCAAGACTACGCGCCCAGCACCAGCCTTCTTGAGCAGGCCGCCTACTGGGACATCGTCATCGTCGACGCGGAGACGGTGGAGAGTCGCCCTGAATGGCTCGGCCCGGGCGGGAGGCTCCGCGCTCGCAACCCCGGTCTGGTGCTCCTTGCCTACTTCTCTGCCGCCGACGTGATTCCGGGGAATGCCGCTCCCGTGAACGGGGGCTTCCTCGCGGGTCTTGACGAGTCGTGGTTCGTCCGCGACGTGGCCGGCGACCATTATCGTCTCTTCTGGCTGGGTGACCAGTGGTCGTTGATGCTCAACCCGACCACACCGGTGGCTTCATACATGCCCGAGTACCTCTCCGAGCGCGTCCTGG
>DPMO01000297.1 GCA_003541445.1 Clostridiales bacterium
CCGGCCACGGCCGCGCCCACGGCGACGGCGAGAACGACGGCCGGGAGACGGCCCGCACGGCGCGGCTTCCCCTCGGCGCCGCCGGCCCCCGCTGCGCCACCCAGGCTGACATGCCTCACCTTCTCCCCCGCCTCTCTACAGCACCCTCAGCACAGCCTCTACGATGGCCATGACGATGGGCACCGCCAGGACCAGGATGAGCAGCTTCCCGGCCAGTTCGACCTTTGCCGCGACCGACGTCTCCTGGGCGTCCCGGCACACCTGGGCGCCGATCTCGGTGATGTAGGCGATGCCGACGATCTTCAGGATGATGTTGAGGTAGAGGCTGTCGACCCCGGCCCTGGCGGCCAGGTCCCGCAGGAACTCGAGGACGGCCAGGAGCCTCTGGGCCACCATGAAGAAGATGACCAGGCCGACCACGAGAGCCAGCAGGACGGCCATCTCCGGACGGTGCCGCCTGATGACCAGCAGCACGACGACCGAGACCACGGCCAGACCCACGACCTGGAAGATCTCCAACAGGGCTCCCCCCGCGACCAGCAGGCGGCCGCCCGCCCCCCGCCCGACCAAGGACCGGACCGGGAGGACGCGGCAGGCCTAATAGAGCTGGAACATGGTGCGCACGGCCTGGAAGAGCTCGAGGACCATCTCCGCGACTATCATCAAGACGGCGACGACCCCGGCCAGGGTCAGCATCTGCGCCCATTCCTCTCTCTCGGCCTGTTTCAGGACGATGCTGAGGATGGAGACCACTATCCCGATGAAGGCGATCTTGAAGACGAGGTCCATTCCCAAGCCCGTCACCTCCCGGAGGGCGCCGCGTCAGACCGCACACGTCTCACAGGAACACCAACCCGCAGGCCAGCCCCCCTAGAACCCCCAGGTAGCGCCACATGCGCTCGGCCGCCCCCTGCTCGGCCCGGGCGGCCTCCTCCCGGGCCCGGAGGCGCTCCGCGGCCAGCCGCAGGTGCCGCCTCTGGTCCTCCCGGTCGGTGACCCCGAGGTAGGGCGCAAGAGCGAGGAGGACGTCGAGGTCATCCCCCTCCAGAGCCGTGTCAGGGAAGACGTCACGGGCCGCCCTCTCCCAGGCCTCCCCCGCCGAGACGCCCGCACCGGAGCGGAGGTAGGCCGCCGCCCTTTGAAAGACCGTCCCCACGGGAGGAGCCAGCCCCGCCCCGACCCGCTCCAGGGCCAGAGGCATGGCGGCCGCGGCGAAGGTCACCTCTGTCTCAAGGAGGTCCAGGCCGGTCCTGAAGGCGGCGAGCTGGACCGTCCTCGCCCGGTAGCTCGCGGCCACGAGGTTCCCCGCGGCCGCGAAGGCCCCCACGACGGCCAGGAAGCCGGCGACCTCAAGGAACAACCGCACCGCCCCCCGCCGGTGGCCCGAGCCCCCGGAGCGGACCGTCCACGACCCTCTCGATGGTCCCCGGCCCGCTGCGCCGGCTCAGGATGACGAAGACCCGGAAGAGCCCCCCGCGGACGAGGTCCCTCAGCATGGGGCGTGCCGCCACCTCCTCCAGCGAGGACCCGTGAGCCGTGGCGATGACCGCCGCCCCCGTGCTGGCCGCCTCGTTCAGGGCGGCGGCATCCTCGGGCCGGCCGATCTCGTCGGCGGCGATGACCTCCGGCGACATCGCCCTCAAGAGCAGGAAGACCCCCTCCGCCTTCGGGCAGGCGTCCAGGACGTCCGTCCGGAGGCCGACATCGCGCTGCGGCACCCCCTCGTAGCAGGCGGCCACCTCCGACCGCTCGTCCACGAGCCCCACCCGGTGCCCCTTGAGCCCGAATTCGGGCACACCGTCGCTGAGCAGGCGAACGGCGTCGCGGAGGATGGTGGTCTTCCCGCACCCCGGCGGGGAGACGATCAGGGTCGAGACCGGCCGTCCCCTGCGGTCGAAGAGCCACCTCACCAAGGGACGGGCCGCACCTCTGACCTCCCTCGACAGCCTGATGTTGAGACCCCCGACATGGGTGATGGTGCGGACGCGCCCGTTGTCCAGCACGGTCCGCCCCACCAGGCCGACGCGGTGGCCCCCACGGACCGTCACGAACCCGTGCCTGAACTCCTCCTCGAGGGCGTACACGGAGCCTTCGCAGACGAGGCTCAGGGTCTTCATGGTCTCGTCGGCGGTCACCACGTGGGCGGAGGAGGCGTCCTCTGTCGGCAGTCCCGACGGTGAGAGCCAGACATCCCCGGTGTCGGTCACCAGGGAGAGGGGTCGCCCGCGTCTCAAGCGGACCTCCTCGGCCCTGGCCCACAGGTCGTCGCCGAGACGCTCGAGGGGGCGCCGCACCCCCGGAGCGAGATACGGGAGAATCTCGCTCCGGTCCGGCGGCCGCACACTGACCCGGCGGCGGGTCGGGCCGGGAAGGCCATGAGACCTCCGGACGACAGCCGTCTCGAGGGGGGACAAGGTTCCTACGCTCCCGGTAGGGCCCTGGCGGGCCCGGGCTCGTCCCATAACTATTTGGGGCTTGGACCGCTTATGCCAGGAGCGGACCTCGGGTGGCCCGACAGGGGCAGGCGCGGGCGGTGGACCCGGTGGAAGCTTTCAGTGGCGGGGACGGGACGGCCTCCCCCCGGGAGGACTGTCCCGGAGCTGGAGGAGCCCGCCGCAGTGGGGACAGCTGACCTCGAACTCGCGGGTGAGGGACCGTCCGGCCGCATGGAGGTCGACCACCCGACCGGTGCGGCGCACTCCGGAGGTGGGCCTGACCCGCCCCGGCCCTTCCAGGGGCTCGGCCGGGGCGAAGACGTCTCCCCCGCAGTAAGGGCACTCGCACGCCAGGAAGACGGCTCTGGCCTGCCTCCCCTTCCCCGGTCGGGGAGCGGCCGCGGGGCGGGTTTCCCGGTCGCGCCGTGTGGCGACCTCTGTCACCAGGTCACCCAGGAGTTCCACGACCTCGGCGAGCACGCGGTCCCCCGGGTCGCCAGCCTCGAGGTCGAGACCTCTCACCAGGCCGCGTAGGTGAGCGGCCCGGCTCTCGAGGTCCCCGCCCCGGACTCCGGTCCCGCCCCCGCTCCCGGCGCCGACCACGGGACATCCCCCTTCCCGTGGCTAATATG
>DPMO01000168.1 GCA_003541445.1 Clostridiales bacterium
CCAGGACCCGGCACGCCGCCTTGTCGGCTCTCCACCACTGTTCAGTTTTCAAGGACCGAGGTCTTTTTGAAGGCGCACCGCGGCCTGTTGCTGCCGTCACCCGCGGCGCAGAACACATAGTAGCACCGCGGATACGCGCTGTCAAGCTGACAAAGATGGCTTTTGCCGCCAAGTTTACGCAGGCTCGGGACGTTTCTTGCCGGCAGTGGCCAGGCTCCGTCTGAGCCGGAGATAAGCTTCGGCCAGGCACACCTCGGCCCGCCGCGCGCCGCCCGACACCCGGGCCCGGTCGACGAGGTCGGCCGCCGGCCCCTGAAAGACCAGACGACCCTCCTCGAGGCAGAGCAGCCGGTCACGGTCCACGTCCACGTCCGAAAGCTCGTTGGTGGCCATGACGACCACCCTGGTCTCCGCCAGCCTCCTGATGAGCGCCAGAATCTCCAGCCTGCTCTCAGGAGCCTGGCCCTTGGTCGGCTCGTCCAGGATGAGAAGGTAGGGGTCGTTCAGGAGGGCCTGGGCGAGCCCGAGGCGCGCCCGCTGGCCGTGCGAGAGCCTGTGGGCCGGAACGTCCGCCACGCGGGCCAGCCCCAGCTCGGCCAGGAGGTGGTCCCGCCTGGCCCCGGCCAGGTGCCGAGGGATCGCCTTCAGGGTCGCCATATGGGACAGGAACTGCCGCGGCGTCATGTCGGGGTACGGCACCGGCCGCTGGGGGAGGTACCCGAGGGCGTCCTTCAGGAAGAAGGGATCCCCGGCGGCGTCGACTCCCAGCCAGAAGACCCGGCCCCGTGTCGGCCGAACGATGCCGGCGGCCATTCTGAGGAGGCACGACTTCCCCGAGCCGTTGGGGCCCACGACGGCGGAGACGCCGACCCCGCACCAGGCCGTCACGCCCTTGACCGCGGTCTTTCGTCCGAACGCCAGCCAGAGGTCCTCCAGGACGAGCCCGGGACGGTCGAGAGGCCCCTTCACGGCCCACCACGCCCCGCGGCCCGAACCCGGACAGGACTCAGTCCCGGGCGGAGGGAAAGCGAGCGGACCGAGGCCCACAGAAGAAGGGCGGCCCCCGCGAGACTGACAACCTGGACGGCCGCCCACCCCTCGTCCCCCGGACGGGCGAAGAGGCTCAGGGCCACGCCGGTCTTCCGTATCAGGACCTGCGCGGCCCAGAACCCGGCCGTCAGCCCCGCCGCCGCCGATGAGCGCAGTCTGGGGTTGAGGCAGAGGTGGAAAGTGAGGCTGGCCGTGATGAGAAGGGGCACGAGCCAGGTCACAATCAGCGAGGTCAGGACGGCGGGCGGGCTTCCCCACCAGACCGCGAGACTGGCGCCGACCCCCAAGAGGATGTCATAGGTCACCACGACCACCAGACGGCCCAGAGCCATATGGACCGGGCTCACCGGACAGGACATCTCCATCTCCCAGGCCCCGGTGTTGGCCGCCCTGAAAGCGTGGGCGACGCCGAACACCGCCAGGAGCGGGGTCAGAGCGGCCAGGCAGGACACCGCGTCCGTGTCGGTGACCGCCAGGAAGAGGACCCCGGCGGCCACGGTCGCCGCCGAGGCCAGCCAGAACCATATCCTGAACAGTCCCGTCTGCGCCAACGCCGCCTGTAGGACGGTCGAGGGCAACGGCGCGAACGGAGAGACGTCGTTCGCATGGCTGTGGCCCTCCCTCTCCAGGACGGCCCTGAAGGGCCCCGCCGTGGGAAAGCCCTCCACGAACCTGGCGAGGGCCTGTGTTTCCGCAGGGGTCGGTCCGGCGACCCGCCACCCCATGAGTTCCCGCACCACGCGGCTTTGAAGGCCGTTGGAGCGCGGGCCGCCCTCCAGCCGGAACGGCCGAGCCGGTCCGTCCCGTAGCCGCATGCCCGTCACGCTCCCTTCACCGGCTCACAGTCTTCGGAGAGCCTTGCGCGGAAGCGAACCTTCAGCGCCCCGCCGTCCTCTACGCCTTCCGCGAGCAGTCGGGCGAGCGCGTTCAGGGCGCGGTGGAGCCGGGATTTCACCGTGCCCACAGGAACACTCGTGACCCGGGCGATCTCGTCGAGGGAGAGGTCGTGATAGTACCTCAAGAGGACCGCCGAGCGAAGAGACGGCGGTAGGGTTCCTACGGCCCGCCTCACCCTGTCGCCTTGCTCCTCCCTGGCGACGGCCTCGACCGGGTCGTCACCGACGCCGGAGGGAACCTGGGCGCCGGCGTCCGAAACGAGGACCCGCCGCCTGTAGGCGCTCCGCTGGTGGTCGAGGAACAGATTGTGGGCCACACGGAACAGCCAGACCCGGAAGCCCGCAGGGTTGGTCAGGGAGCCGATACGGGCGCAGACCCGGCAGAAGGCTTCCTGAGCGAGGTCGAGGGCGAGTTCGCGGTCGGCGCCGAGCCTGATGAGGTACGCCGTCAGGGGCTCGTGATAGAGACGCACGAGCTGTCCCAGGGCCCGCCTGTCCCCGCCGCGGGCCGCGGTGACCAGGTCGAGTTCGCTCAGGTCCTGCCCTGACCGACTCTCATCGCTTCCCAAATCACTTCCCAAGACCCGCGGCCTCCTCGACCACAGCGATATAAGCGTCCTCAAGGGTGGGCCTCACCGGGCGGGCGCCGGCGCGGGGGACCTCGCTCCCCACGACACGCAGGGCCAGCCCGCCGCCGGAGGCGACGCGAGAGGAGACGATCCGGTGGGTGGCCCTGACACCGTCGGCCTCCCCCGGGTCGACCTCGACTTCCCAGACCTTCCCCACGGCCCTCGAGATGAGAGCGTCCGGGGTTCCGCGGAAGGCCACCCGCCCCTCGATGAGCAGTGCGAGTTCTGAGCACGAATGCTCGACGTCGGCCACGACGTGAGTGGACAGGATGATGGTCCGGCTCAGGCCGAGCTCGGCCAGGAGGTTCCGGAACCTGATCCGCTCCTCAGGGTCGAGGCCGGCGGTGGGCTCGTCGACGATGAGGAGAGGCGGCTCCCCCAGAAGGGCCTGGGCTATGCCCAGCCTCTGTCTCATCCCGCCCGAGAAGGTCCCGATGCGCGAGCGGACGCTTCGGCCGAGGCCCACCTGCTCCAGGAGGAGTTCTATCTCCCTGCGGCGCCTCCTCGGGTCGTCCAGCCCCTTGAGCAGGGCGACATAGTCAAGGAACTCACGGGGCGTGAGCTTGTCGTAGGCGCGGAAGTCCTGGGGCAGATAGCCGAGAAGTCTCCTGACCCCGGAGGGCCTTCTCGTCACAGACATGCCGTTCACCGTTATCTCGCCGCGGGTCGGCCTTTCCAAAGCGGCGACAAGCCGCATCAGGGTGGTCTTGCCGGCCCCGTTGGGACCGAGCAGTCCGAACATCCCCCGGCCTATCCTCAAGGAGACGCCGCGGAGAGCCGCCACGCCTCCAGGGTAGACCTTGTCCACGCGGTCGATGACGACTTCCACCGTACCGTCGCGCTCCGGTCGCGGATTCATCTAGAGCCCCCTTCGCGAGTAGAGCCATGACGACAGGGCCACCAGGAAGGCCGCCCCGGCGCACAAGAGGAGCCGGTTCAAGCAGAGGTCCAGCCCGGCCGCCTGGCAACACGCCGGTCGCCCCCCCTGAAAGAGGTACAGGGGCCCGGTGCACATCCCCGGACGGATGACGTCCATGGCCCAGAGGCCCAGCGCGGCGGCCAGCCCCGTGGCGTGAGAACGTGTCCAGGCGGACACGACAAGGCCCACCCCGGCCAGGAACGCCGCGGGGGGCAGGGCTAGGAACGGACGGTCGAGCGAGAACTCAAGACCCGTCACCAGGCGGGCCGCCAGGACCATGAACACCACGCTCAGGGCCAGCATCAGGAACCCAGCCGCGGCGCGCCGCAGGATGACGCCGGGAGCCCATCGCGGCATGGACCCCACGAGCTCCGCGGTGCCCGCATCGACGTCGAGGCTGGCGGCATGGCTCATGGTGAAGACCCCGACGATGGGAGCGGCCAGTTCGACCACCCTGACGACCCACCTGTCAGCCATCGCCAAGGCCAGCTCCGGGTCTGTCTTGAACAGGGGGAGCATCTCGGGACTCTCGGTCTGGATGACCAGGATGAGGATGAGCGTGGAGCCCGCCGCGGTCAGGGGCAGGGCCCAGGTGAAGAGAAGCCGGGCTTCGTGAGCGAGAAGGGCGAGGAGCGTCCTCAAGGCCCGGTCCCTCCCTGGTTGTGCCCTCCCGCGGCGCCGGCCGCCGCGTCCACGACGTCCCTGACCCCGGCCCGGCCTCCGCGCACGGCCTCGTAGAGGTGGGCGAGGAGGTTCAGGGCGGCCTCGGCGCCGCGGCGGTCCCTCGCCTCGAAGAGGACCTCGACGGCGGCAAGGTACCAGCCGCGCAGGTTCTCCGGGACCGCGTGCTCCGGCACCCCGAGGTGACGGGGAAGGTGCTCGCCTTCCAGGGCCTCGGTCCGGGCGGCCTGGTACACGGACTCTCCGTACCGCTCCCCGAGGAACACCGCCCTGGCGAAGCTCTTGTAGGCTTCCCTGACCATCACCGGTTCGGACGGGTCGAGGGGACGGGTCTCGACGGGGCCCAGCGACCGGTCGAGGAGAAGCCTGAAGATCTCCTCCCCCTCCAGGAAGGCCCTGATGCTCCGCGCGGTTCGGGAGGCCGCATCGAGTCTCTCGAAGGCGGCGGTCGTCTCCATCCGCCAGACACGTGAAAGGACGATGGAGCCTCCGACCGGCGGCCGCAGTTCAGACCACGAGGGGCCGGGGATGACGCTCACCGTGCAGAGACCTGTGGTGGGGCCCGGACCTCCGGCTGCTCCCCGTCCCGTCCCGGTCTCAAGGCGGGTGACGAAGGCGAGGGCCGCCGCCGCGTAGTCGGCGAAGCAGGCCAGGTCGTCCGAGAGGGCGCCGGGGCCGACGACCTTCAGCGTCGGGCCGGAACGAGAGTCGGGCCGGTCGGCCGACGGCGCCCCCGCGACGGTCGCCCCGGAGACCGGCTCGGTCAGACTGAAGACGTCCGGGGCTCCCAGCAGGTAGCACCCGCCTTCGGCCAGCCCCTCGAACCGCAGGAGACCGGTGTCCCTCGAGACGAGTTCGAGGTTCGATTCGATGTCCTGTCCGGGGGGAGCGTGGACGGTGAGGCTGAAGGGCGTGGGGCGCAGGGCGAGTCCATCAGGGTAGGCAAGCCCTTTCAGCCTCACGTCCTCGTCCCCGCCGGACCCCGACGTGCGCCAACATATGACCCGGCTGAGGGCGGGGCCGTGACCGGCGGAGCCAGGGTGTACGTCGAACAACGGGTCCGCTCCGGGACGAGCCAGCTCGTAACCTGGAAGAGGATACCAGCCGAAGCCGGCCGGGAGGAGGGTCCCCGCCGCGCCCACGACCGCCGCCGGCTCGAGTCGGTACCAACCGTCTAGGTTCCAGAGCCAGACCTGTCCGCCGTAACAGAGGCGCACGAGGCAGGATTCCCCGGCGGACAGGGCCTCCGGCAGTCGGACG
>DPMO01000301.1 GCA_003541445.1 Clostridiales bacterium
TCTCGAAGACGCGGCGGACGGAGTCGGGCGGCGAGGCCAGGGCGCCTCCCCGGAGCGGCTCCATGACGACGACCCCGAGCCCCTTGGCGGCCGCGTAGCGGAGGCCCTCCGTCCCGGCCTGGAACTCGGTGTCCATGTAGTTGTACTGGATCTGGCAGAACTCCCACCCGTCGTAGGCGTCCACGATCTCCTTGAAGCAGTCCAGGCCGTCGTGGAAGGAGAACCCCAGATGCCTGATACGGCCGTCGGCCAGGGCCCTTTCCGCCTCCTTGAGGATGTCGAGCTCCTTCACCTTCGACCACCTCCCCCGGTCGAGCGAGTGAAGGAGATAGAAGTCCACCGAGCTCATCCCGAGACGCTCGAGCTGCTCGTCAAGATAGCGGTCGAAGTCCTCCGTCTTCTCGAGGAGCCAGGTCGGCGACTTCGTGGCCACCTTGACCTTCTCGCGGTAGCCGTCCCGGAGCGCCCGGCCCACCAGCCCCTCGCTCTTGCCGCCGTGGTAGGGATAGGCCGTGTCGATGTAGTTGACGCCGTGGTCTATGGCGCAACGGATCATCCTGACGGCCTCGTCCTCGACGATCCGGGCCGGGTCGTCGCCCTCGGTCGGCAGGCGCATGGCCCCGAAGCCGAGCGCGGAAGGCTTCCACCCGAGCCGTCCGAACGTGCGGTAGCGCACCTCAGAAACCATCTCCTTTCCCGAAGGCCCCGGGAGGTCGGCTCCGCGGGGCCGGCCTCTAGCGATTCCCGCACCTGGCCTGAAACACCTTCTTGTCAACCCCGGCGAACAACCCCGGGAACCGCCCGTCTCGGGAATTCTCCGGTCCCGTCCCACCCGGGGAAGACGGAGGCCGGGTGGCAAGAGAGGACTCGGGGACTCATCTCCGAACAAGTTCCAAGTACGACCGCGCGGCACCTGAGGAGGTCGGGAAACATGCCGGTGGTGCGAGTGGGCGACCTCGAGATGTACTACGAGGTCATGGGTCATGGGCGTCCCCTCGTGATGATCATGGGGCTGTCGGGCAACTGCGATTGGTGGGACCCTCAGACTCTTGAGGAACTCGGCCGCGACTTCCGTATCCTCATCTTCGACAACCGCGACGCCGGGCGGACGACCGGGCCGGACACACCTTATACCATCCGGGACATGGCCCTGGACACCGTGGGCCTCATGGACCGGGTCGGGTTCGAGAAGGCCCACGTCCTGGGCCTTTCCATGGGCGGCATGATCGCCCAGGAGCTCGCGCTGGGCCACCCCGAAAGGGTCGACCGGCTCGTCCTGGGATGCACCACCCCGGGGACCAAGGGCGTGGCTCCCTCGGCCGAGGTGCTGTCCGAGCTTCTCGCCAGCCGCGAGGGCCTCTCTCTGGCCGAGGTGGCGCAGAGGATGATAAGGCTCCTCTTCACCCCGGAGTGGGTCGAGGCCAACGCCGACCGGCTCCCGGAAGCCCTGGCGCGGCTCGGGGCCCACCCCATCAGCTCCGCGGGCTACGCACGCCAGCTCGGGGCCATCTCGAGCTTCGACACCCTCGACCGTCTGCGCCAGATCGAGGCCTCCACCCTCGTCCTCCACGGGGACCGGGACATCCTCGTCCCGCCGGAGAACGGCCGCATCCTGGCCAGGGAGATACCTGACGCGAGACTGGTCATCCTCCCCGACTGCGCCCACGGCTTCGTGACGGAAAGGCCCGACCTGTTCGTCCAGGCCGTCAGGGACTTCCTCCTCACCTGAGGGAGCGGGCACTACGGGGACCGGTGGGGCTGGGCTTCGGAGGGGGCCGACCGCGGCGCGGATTCCGGACGGCGGGGCCAGACCAAGACGACCCGTCCGACGACCAGCCGTTGCGGTACGGGGCCGAAGAACCTTGAATCGTAGGAATTGCCGCGGTTGTCTCCGACAAGAAAGCACGATCCGTCGGGGACGGGCTCGAACCCGGCGAGCGAACGGCCGCCGGCCGCAGCCACCCGCTTCACGATGAGCCCGTGCCCGGGCAGGTCGACGATGACGATGGTCCCCTCCCTGACCTCGAGGCCGCGCACGTAGACGACGATGTCGCCCGGAGCCAGGGAGGGCCACATCGACAGGCCGGCGACAACGCCGACCCCGACGGCCAGCCGAACGGCGATGCTCGCCACGAGGCACGCTATGAGGAAGGGCAGGCGGGACCGTGGCCGTTGCACGCCAGTAGCCTATGCGGCGGAGACGGTTCCTAAGCCGGACGCTCCCTTGCGGGCCCGGGCCGTCCGCTCCTCCGAGAGCCGGGCCGGACGGCCCCCCTGGCGAGCCCGAGCCGGACGGAAGCTCATGAAAGGTGGAGACGAACATGACCGCAAGTCAGATGGGGTTCGCCGCCTTCGCCCTGGCGGCATCGGTCATCTGGGGCATAGCCCCCGTCCTCGGAAAGGCCGGGCTGGCCTCGACCGACCCGGGGACAGGCCTTCTCATCCGGACCCTGGGGGTGGCGGTCGTGCTCGTCGCCTACGCCGCGGCCACCGGGGGCTTCTCACGTCTCGCGGCGGTCGGCTGGGGACCGGCAGGCTTCCTCCTGGCCGAGGGCATCCTGGCCTCCCTGGTCGGCCACCTGGCGTACTTCTACGCCCTGAAGCTGGGTGAGGCGGGACGGGTCGTCCCCATCGCCGCCTCGTACCCCCTTTTCGCCCTCATCGCCGCCGTGCTGCTGTTCGGAGAGTCCCTCACCTGGCAGAAGGCGGCCGGTGCTCTTCTCGTGGTCGGGGGAGTGTGGCTCCTCAAGGGATGACCACAGACACCGGTGGAAAGAGCGGAAACGGCGGCGCGCTCCAGGCGACCGGGAGCGGCGGGTGGTCGGGCCTCGCCCCGTACTACGACCGCATCTTCCCTCCCGGTCGGGCCCAGCTCGACTTCATCGGCACGGTGCTGGCCAGGAGCCTCCGCCCGGTCCGCCGCGTCCTCGACGTCGGCTGCGCGACCGGCGGCTACGCCCTCGCCCTCGCCGACATGGGTTTCCGCGTCACCGGGGTCGACCTGGACCCCGAGATGGTCCGTCTGGCCCGGGCCAACGCGGCCCGCTGGGCCGACCAGCGGG
>DPMO01000027.1 GCA_003541445.1 Clostridiales bacterium
CGGAGGGGGAGGCCCTGAGGCGCGACCTTATACATAGGATAGCTCGCGTTGCGCATCTTACGGACGAAATCGGCGCCAAGGCGCCCCTTCTCACGGAGGAGTACCGCCGGCGGCTCACCCGAAGAGTGTCCGAGCTCCTTGAAGACCCGATCGTCGCCGAGGACCGCCTGACGACCGAGATCGTCCTCTACGCGGAGAGGTCGAGCATCAGCGAGGAAGTCGTGCGCCTGGAGAGCCACCTCGACCAGTTCCGAAGCCTCCTTGAAGCCTCGGAGCCGGTGGGGCGCAAGGCGGAGTTCATCCTCCAGGAGATGGTCAGAGAGATGAACACCATCGGCTCGAAGACGCAGGACCCGACCATAGGACGGCGGGTCGTCGAGGTCAAGAGCGAACTGGAGAAACTGCGGGAACAGGTCCAGAACATCGAGTAGGGCGGCCGGCGCAGGCCCCCGGCCGTCCGAGGACGGAGAGAGGGGGTGAAGGGCGTGACTCTTCCGGCTCTCACGGAGGGGCAACGCCGGGCGGCGCTCGGGAAGGCCCAGGAGATGAGGTCCCGGCGCAGGCGTCTGCGCGAGCAGCTCAAGAAGGGGACCATGACGTTGAAGGAGGCCCTCGACCGGTCCGACGACGAGGTCGTGGCCAAGATGAGGGTGGCCTACCTTCTGGCGTCTCTACCCCGGGTGGGGAAGACGACGGCCCGGAAGATCATGGAGGAGATCGGGATAGACAGTTCCAGACGGGTGCAGGGGCTGGGCAAGCGCCAGAAGGAGGCCTTGCTCGAGAGGTTCGGCGGGAAGAGGTAGGAGAGGACAACCGCACTAATGGAAATCCGACTGGTCAACATCGGCTTCGGGAACATGGTCTCCGCCGAGCGCATCGTAGCCATCGTCAGCCCGGAGTCCGCACCTATCAAGAGAGTCATCCAGGAAGCCAGAGACGAGGGTTCCCTCATCGACGCGACCTACGGGCGTAGGACGCGTTCGGTGATCCTGACGGACAGCCATCATGTGATCCTGTCTGCGGTGCAGCCCGAAACGGTGGCCCACCGTCTGGCCTCTGGAGCGGGGCAGGCGGTCGACGAGGAGGTCCAGAGTCTGGAGAGGGGTTAGGGCAGTTGCCCAGGAAGGGTCTTCTTTTCGTCGTCTCCGGGCCCTCCGGCGCAGGCAAGGGCACCCTCTGCCAGGATCTTCTCAGACGTCGCCCAGGGCTGAGGTTCTCGGTGTCGGTCACCACTCGCTCTCCCCGCGCCGGGGAGGTCGACGGGGTGCACTACTTTTTCTGGTCCCGGGAGCGCTTCCTCGAGGCTGCGGGCCGAGGGTACTTCCTTGAATGGGCAGAGGTCTACGGGAACTATTACGGGACCCCGGTCGCCGAGGTCGAGTCCGCGCTGAAGGCGGGCTCGGATGTCCTGCTGGACCTTGACATCCGGGGGGCACGGCAGGTAAAAGAGAAGGTGCCTGACGCTGTTCTCATCTTCATCCTGCCGCCTTCCCTGGACGCGCTCCATGAGCGCATCTCCCGCCGGGGGACGGAGACCGAGCAAGAGCGCCGCCTGAGACTGGAGGCGGCTTCGGGTTTTCTGAAGGCGGCACGGGACTTCGATTATATCGTTCTGAACGACATCCTCGAGGAGGCCGGGCGGGTCCTCGACGCCATCATCACCGCCGAACGCTGCCGGACCTCTCGGCAGCTCCACCTCATCGACGACCTGATGAGGACCGGTCCGGGCCGGGGCAAGGAGGAGTGAGGGGGAGCATGATGACTCCTCCGCTGGAGGAACTGCTCAAAAGGGTCGACAGCAAGTACACCCTGGTCGTTGCGGCGGCCAAGCGCAGCCGCCAGCTCATGGAAGGGCATCCCAAGGTGGTCGACACGCCGTCGCACAAGCCGGTCACCATCGCCCTTCTGGAGATCAACGAGGGCAAGGTGACCGTGGACATGCCCGAGACCGGACCGGACAGATGCTGAAGGGGAAGACCGTCCTCGCCGGGACCTGCGGAGGCATCGCCCTCTACAAGGTCCCGCTTCTCCTCGGGCGCCTCCGCGACCTCGGGGCCGACGTGCACGTCGTCATGACCGAGGCCGCCACGAGGTTCGTCTCTCCCCTCACCTTCCAGACCGTGACCGGCAACCCGGTCCACACCGACCTCTTCGAGCCGCCTCGGCTCTGGAACGTGGAACACATCGCTCTCGCCGAGAGGGCGGACCTCGTCGTCGTCGCTCCGGCCACGGCCAACATCCTCGGCAAGGCGGCCGCCGGGGTCGCCGATGACTTCCTGTCGACCGTCCTTCTGGCCGCCCGCGGCCAGGTGCTTTACGTCCCGGCCATGGACGCGGCCATGTACGCCCACCCCGCGGTCCAGCGGAACATCGCCCTCCTCAGGGAGTTCGGCGCCGAGGTCATGGAGCCGGACAGGGGCCGTCTGGCCTCCGGTCTGGTCGGGCCGGGGCGGTATCCTGAGACAGACCGCATCCTCGCCGCGTGCCTCAGGCTTCTCGGCCCCGGTGACCTGGCCGGGCGCAAGGTCGTGGTCTCCGCCGGCCCGACCCGCGAGCACCTCGACCCGGTCCGGTTCCTCTCCAATCCGTCGACGGGGCGGATGGGCTTCGCTCTGGCCGCTGAGGCGCGACGGAGAAGCGCCGACGTCGTGCTCGTCTCCGGCCCGACGGAACTGCCTCCCCCGCCCGAGGTGCGTGTGGTGCGGGTCACGACCGCGGCCGAGATGCGGGAGGCGGTCCTGGGTGAGGCGGCCGGGGCCGACGTCGTCATCATGGCCGCGGCGGTGGCCGACTGGCGTCCGCGCGAGAGGGCCTCCCGGAAGGTGAAGAAGACGGAAGGGGACATGGTGCTCCGCCTCGTCCGTACGCCGGACATCCTCGCCGAGCTCGGGCGGGACAAGGGCCGGCGGGTCCTGGTCGGTTTCGCGGCCGAGACCGGCGACCTGGTGGAGAACGCTCGGGCGAAGCTCCAGGCGAAGAACCTGGACCTCATCGCCGCGAACCCGGTCGGCCAGGCAGAGGACTCGGGCTTCGCCGCGGTCACCAACCGGGTGACACTGCTCGCGCGCGACGGGTCGGTGGAGGAACTCCCCCTGATGGCGAAGGACGAAGTGGCCCGGACCGTGCTCGACAGGGTCGTCCGCCTCCTGGAAGAGGCCTAGGCGGCGCCCGGTCCCGCGTCCGCCGGTTCCGGACCAGGGTCCGGGGTCCGGGTGACGGCGTGGGGCGGCCCCGGGCCGAAGGGAGCATGCTCTTCCTTGGCTGAGAGGTCCCTCGTCACTCCCGGCGAGGCCGGCGTCGGACCGACGGTGGCCGAGGTCGCGCCCGCGGCCCCGATGAGCGGCGGGGAAGGGGTCTACGACTACCGGGTCCCCCCGGCCCTGGTCGGAAAGGTCCGGCCGGGGGTCAGGGTCGCGGTGCCGCTGCTCGGCCGCGTCGTCGAAGGCTACTGCCTCGCCCTGAAAGACCGGAGCGCCGTGCCGCCGGAGAAGCTCAAGGACGTCGCCCGGGTCCTGGAACCCCGGGCCAGCTACCCACGTCCCGTCCTCGACCTCGCGCTGTGGGCCGCCCGGCGCTATCTCTGCCAGCCGGGTGAGGTCCTGCAGGCCGCTGCCCCTGCCGAAGGGCGCTACAGGGCCATACAGAGGGCTCGGCTTCTCGTGACGCCGACCGAGGCCCTGAGACGGGCCGAGGAGCTCTCGAGCCGGGCGCCGGCGCAGGCCGCCGTCCTCGTGGAGCTCGCCGCCAGGCGGGGCTCTGCCGATGTCGCGACCCTCCGTAGAAGGTTGGGTCCGGGGGCGGCCCGGAGCCTCAGGGTCCTGGCGGAAAAGGGGCTCGTGGCCCTCGAAGAGAAGGCGGGAGAGGCGGGGGAGCGCACAGGGCTGAGACGGGAGGGTGCGGCGCCGACGGACCTCGCCGCCGCGCTCGACAGCCCGCCGGCCGGGCCGGTGCCGGGAGGGGCCGGTGACTTCAGGCTGACCCCGGCCCAGGAGGCCGCTGTCGAAGCCCTGACGGCCGCGCTGGGGGGCGGGGGAGGGGAGGTCTTCCTCCTCCACGGGGTGACCGGCAGCGGAAAGACCGAGGTGTTCCTGCGGGCGGCGGCGGAGGCCTTGGCGAGGGGCAGACAGGTGCTCATCCTCGTTCCCGAGGTCTCCCTGGTCCCCCAGACGCTCGAGAGGGTGAGAAGACACCTGGGTCCCGTCAGGGTGGTCGTGGCCCACAGCTACCTCGCCGGCCGTGAGCGCCTCGACTACTGGGAGAAGGTGGTCACCGGTCAGGCCGACGTGGTGGTGGGCGCCCGGTCGGCCGTGTTCGCACCTCTCGACCGTCTCGGACTCATCGTGCTCGACGAGGAGCACGAGGATGCCTACAAGCAGGAGGAAGGCGCACCGCGCTACCACGCCCGGGAGGTGGCTGCCTGGCGGGCGCGCCATGAGAAGGCCGTCCTCGTCCTGTCCAGCGCGACGCCGTCCCTCGAGTCCTACCACCGGGCCCTGGAGGGCCGGTACACTCTCGTCTCGCTTCCGGAGAGGGCCGGCGGGCGCGCGATGCCGCCGGTCGAGCTTGTGGACATGCGGGCGGAGCTGGCCTCGGGGAACCGGAGCGTCTTCAGCCGCAGGCTCCAGGCGGCGCTGGCCGAGACCCTCAGGGGCGGGGGACAGGCCATCCTCTTCCTGAACCGCCGCGGTCACTCGACCTTCGTCCTCTGCCGCGACTGCGGATGGGTCGCCAGGTGTCCCCACTGCGCCGTTTCCCTCACCTTCCACCGCCCTGAGGCCGACCTCGCCTGTCACTACTGCGGACACCGTGCGCCGGCGCCGGACAGGTGTCCCGG
>DPMO01000028.1 GCA_003541445.1 Clostridiales bacterium
TGGTCGTGGCCGGACTGGGTGCAGAGGGGATGACCGTCATCGAGGACGTCACCCATATCGACCGCGGGTACGAGAGGATGGACGAGAAGCTCTCCTCGGTGGGGGCTGATATCAAGAGGGTTAGGATGTAGTATCTAGGAGGACCCGGTGAGACCGCGGGCCGGGAGACTGGCGCACGTCTGAGAGAGGGACAAGCCCGGGGGGGACGGCCCGATGGTGAGACACGGTCTCAGGACGACGGGAAGACGGGGAAGCAGACGGCCCACGGCTCTGAGACGCGGGCCCCGCTCCCGGGCGGCGGCCCGACCCGCGGAACCCGCGCGGCCCGCGGGACCCGCGGGCCTCGGCCGGGCCTGGGGAGTGCTGTCGGTCGTGCTCGTCGGAGTCCTGGGCCTGTGTCTCTTTCTCACCACCCCTTTCTTCGGGGTCAGGGACATCCTCGTCATCGGCTCCGTGCACCTGACCTCCGAGGAGATCGTGGCCCTGTGTGACGTGACTCCCGGGACGAACATCTTCAAGGTCCCCACGGCCGACATCCAGGAAAGGCTCCTGGCCCTGCCGCGCGTGTCCGAGGCGACCGTCTCGCGGAGGCTCCCGGGACGTCTGGTCGTCGAGGTGGTCGAGAGGGAGGGGGTCCTCCTTCTCCCCTGCCAGGAGGAGTTCGTGGAGGTCGATGCCTCAGGTCACCCGGTCGAGCTCCACCGCTTCATCGGGGCGCTCGGTCTGCCGGTCCTGACCGGGGTCAGGGTCGAGGGTGTGACTCTCGGCTCTAGGATATCGGACGACAGGGTGAGCCTGGGGCTATGCTGTGCGGCCGCCCTGGGAGTCCGGGGCCGGCTGGCCGTCTCGGAGATCCACGTCGACGACGACGGGGAGCTCATCCTCTACACCCTTGAGGGCGTCCCCGTCTATCTGGGGCCGGCCACGGCTCTGGACGCCAAGGTCGAGGCCTTCATGAGCATCCTTCCGGACCTCCCGTCGGTCGACTTCGACGTGGCCTATATCGATGTCCGCCACCCCCGTCACCCCGTCGTCGGTTCCACCGAGACGGTGCTTCAGCCGGAGCGGTGGCCGGGCGACGACCCCGATGCCCTCCTGCTCGGCGGTCCCTAGCTGACGCGCCGCGTACGGCAGGGCGCGTCCCCGGGTGCGCCGGAGTTCTGTCAACCACCCGCGTCGGCAGGGAAACCCGATACCCCAGAGAACTTACCAGCCCAGGAAGGGGGAGGGCCTCTTGCCAGGTGCGCGTGCCAGGCAAGATGTCATCGCCGCTCTCGACGTCGGTTCGACCAAGGTCTGCGTCCTGGTGGCCGAACTCTCTGAGGAATCCGAGGTAGACATAACGGGATACGGGGTCGCGCCCTCCCACGGGATGCGCCGCGGGGTGGTCGTGGACGTCGAGGGCACGGTAAGGGCCATCTGTGAGGCGGTCGAGAAGGCCGAGCACATGGCCGATGTCCGGGTGCGGTCCGTGACCCTCGGCGTGGCCGGGACCCATGTCCAGTCCTTCAACAACCGCGGGGTCATCGCCATCGCGCGTGAGGACAAGGACATCACCGAGGAGGATGTGGCGAGGGCCCTCGAGGCGGCGCGTGTTCTCACCATACCGCCTGACCGGGACATCATCCATGTGCGTCCGCGTGAGTTCATCGTCGACGGTTTCGACGGCATCCGTGACCCGGTCGGGATGGTCGGCAACAGGCTCGAGGTCGAGGCCAACATCGTCACCGGCTCGACGACTTCGATCGAGAACATCCTCCGCTGTGTGGCCCGGGCCGACCTAGAGGTCGAGGGCACCGTTCTTTCCGGACTGGCCTCGGGCGAGGCCGTCCTCCACCCGGCTGAGCGGGAGCTGGGCGTGGTGGTGGCCGACATCGGCGGAGGGACGACGGATGTGGCCATCTTCGACCGCGGCGGACTGTGGCACGCGGCCGTCATCCCGGTCGGCGGCGACCACATCACCAACGACCTCGCCGTGGGCCTCCGCACACCGCTGGCCCAGGCCGAGAAGGTCAAGATACAGGACGGGGTGGCCCTCGTGGACCTCGCTCCGGCCGACGAGTTCGTCGAGATACCCGACGTGGGTGGGAGCCGGACCCACCGGGTGGGGAAGCGAGCCCTGGCCGAGATCATTCAGCCGAGGGTCGAGGAGATCTTCGACCTGATCGTCAAGGAGATAAAGAAGTCCGGTCGGGAGGGCATGCTCCCCGGCGGCATCGTCGTCACTGGAGGCACGGCTCTCCTCAGGGGTCTGGACGAGGTGGGCCAGTACGAGACTGGGCTCCCGGTGCGGGTCGGCTATCCCCAGGGGCAGGCCGGCCTGGCCGACCTCGTGCGCAACCCCGGGTGCTCCTGTGCGGTGGGACTCGTGCATTTCGCCGCCCAGAACCTCCTGGCGAAGGAGGAGGCGGGAGCCGCCGAGCCCCTGTCCGGTCTTTTCGCAGGCATCTTCGGGAAGGTGAAGAACTGGTTCAAGCAGTCTTATTGACCGCCCCCGGCCGGCCGGGGCCAGAGGAGGGTGGGATCAGGATTGGCTGACGGGCTCCTCGCGCTCGACCTCGAGGTCGAGCACTTCGCCCTTATCAAGGTCATCGGGGTCGGCGGCGGTGGCAACAACGCGGTCAACCGCATGGTCACCGCCGGCGTCCGCGGTGTCGAGTTCGTGGCCATGAACACCGACGTCCAGGCCCTCTACCGTTCCGAGGCCCCGGTCAAGATACAGATCGGTGAGAAGCTCACCCGCGGTCTCGGCGCGGGCGGCAGCCCGCAGATAGGGCGACAGGCGGCCGAGGAGAGCCGCGAGGCCATAGTCCGCGTGGTCAAGGGTGCCGACATGATCTTCATCACCGCCGGGATGGGCGGCGGGACGGGGACCGGTGCGGCCCCCGTTATCGCGGAGTGCGCCCGGGAGGCCGGGGCCCTGACCGTGGGCATCGTCACCAAGCCCTTCACCTTCGAGG
>DPMO01000031.1 GCA_003541445.1 Clostridiales bacterium
CCCTCCCAGGTCCCCCTGGGCGGGACGGCGCGGTTGAGTTCGAGTTTCTTCTTGTGTTCCCGGCCGCCGACCATGGCCCGGATGGCCCCGGTCTCGGGGTCCATGAAGACGGCGGCGAATTCCGGCTGCTCCAGCCTCTCGCCGTTCTCGTCGTACAGGGGGAGGGCGGGGTCCAGTATCTCGTGCATCGCGTCCTCGAGATGCTTCTGGAGGGTCATGTCTATGGTCGTGTAGACCTTGAGCCCGCCCCGGTAGACCGTCTCCGCGTCGTACCGGTCGAGGAGATACTCGAGGACGTAGTCCACGAAGTGTGGTGCGGGGTACGTCTCGTCCGGGATGCCGGCCAGCTGGAGCGGCACGGCCTTGGCCCGCTCGGCCTCCTCCGGGGTTATCATCCCGTAGCGGGTCATCTGGTCGAGGCAGAGGTTGCGGCGGGCCAGCGCCCGGTCGGCGTTGACGTACGGCGAGTAGATGTTGGCGTTGGCGGCGATGCCGCAGATGAGGGCCGACTCCTCGAGGGTGAGCTCTGAGACGTCCTTCCCGAAGTAGAGGTGGGCCGCGGCCTGGACGCCGTAGGCGCTGTGCCCGAAGTATATCTGGTTCAGGTACATCTCCAGAATCTCTTCCTTGGTGTACTTCCGCTCTATCTGGAGGGCCAGGATGATTTCCTGGAGCTTCCGGGTCCAGGTGCGCTCGAAGCCCAGGCCGAAGGCGTTCCGCACGAACTGCTGGGTGATGGTGCTGGCGCCCTCCCGGATGGAGGCCTTCATGATGTTGCGGTACGCCGCACGGAGGATGCCTCCGATGTCGATACCCGGGTGATGCCAGAAGCGGACGTCCTCCATGGCGATGAAGGCGTCAACGAGGTGCTCCGGCACCTCGGAGAGGTCGACAGGTATCCTGTTCTCCCAGCCCGCGACCTCGGTGACGAGCTCCCCGTTGCAGTCGTAGATGAAGGAGGTGAGGGCCGGGTCCGGCTCCAGGCCGGAAAGGGCCGGGAGCCCTCTGACGGCGGCGGCCACGAAGCCGACCATGAGGCCGAGGACGACGACGGCCACGGCAGCGGCCCCGAGGGCTATGTACCTGAGGAAGCGGCGCCGCCGGTCGTTCTTGGCGTTGCGGCTGCGCCTTCTCGGCATCTGGGGGGACCACCTCTTCGCACGCTTGTTCATGCGTTCATATTACTGTATCATCCGTCCCGGCGCACGGCGCACCTCACCGTGCGCCGACGGTAGAGTGCGGCGCATAGGGCCTTGTGTGCGGCCGGGCACGGGCCAGGCACGGGGCGGGCACGGAGCCTGGGGCGCTACTTCGCTCCGGGACCGGCCTCTCCCTCTCGGCGTCACCGGGCCGACCTTGGAGCTTCCTGGCGCCCCTTCCGGGAGCCCGCACGGGATGCTATAATCAACACCAACCAACGGTGATGACGGGGAGATACCCCCCTGAACCGGTCCGTCGAAAGGGTACCGCACCGCGGCACGCCGCGGAGCCGGTGGACTTCCGAGTAGACGGGCCCGGCGGCCCCGTTAGCGGCTTTCCGGCCTCGAGCCGGTCGAGAGCCCGCGGGCAGGGTCCGGTCCCAACCCGATGCCTGCGGGAAGAAGGGTGGTACCGCGTCACACCAGGCGCCCCTTCGGCCCCACGGCCGTGGGGGCGTTCTTGTACGTGCGTGGGCATCTCTGCGCAGCGAAAGCACGAACCGCGAACCGAGGAGGAGACCGCGATGCCGGAGGGCACAAGGACCCAGGCCACCGTGGAGGAGGAGCTCGAGGAGCTCCTCCGCGGAGCGGCCGAGGTCATCACAAGAGAGGAGCTCGAGGAGAAGCTGGTCAGGGCCAGGCGGGAGAACCGCCCCTTGAGGGTCAAGTACGGGGCCGACCCGAGCGCCCCGGACATCCACCTCGGCCACACCGTCTGCCTCCGCAAGCTGCGGCAGTTCCAGGACTTCGGGCACGAGGTGTTCTTCGTCATCGGCGACTTCACCGGCCGCATCGGCGACCCCTCAGGCAAGTCCGAGACAAGGCCTCAGCTAGATGAGGAAGAGGTCAGGCGGAACGCGAGGACGTACGAACAGCAAATATTCAAGATTCTCGACCCGGCCCGGACCCGCGTCGTTTTCAACAACGACTGGCTCTCCGAACTGACTTTCATCGAGGTCATCGAGCTTGCCGCCAAATACACCGTGGCCCGCATGATGGAACGGGACGACTTCGCCCGCCGGTGGAAGGACGGGCGGCCCATCGCCGTCCACGAGTTCCTCTATCCCCTCGCGCAGGCCTACGACTCCGTGGCCCTCCGCGCCGACGTGGAGCTGGGGGGCACCGACCAGACCTTCAACTTCCTGGCCACGAGGGACATCATGAGCCGCTACGGCCTCACCCCGCAGGTGGCCCTGACCATGCCCCTGCTGGAGGGCACCGACGGGGTCGAGAAGATGTCCAAGAGCCTCGGCAACTACATCGGCATAAGTGAGAGCCCCCGCGACATCTACGGCAAGGCCATGTCCATCCCCGACGAGCTCATGCCGAGATACTTCGAGCTCGTCACCGACCTCCCGCTGGCCGAGGTGCGCGAAATCGTGACGGGGCTCGAGAGCGGGGAGCTCCACCCCCGGGACGCGAAGATGCGCCTCGCCCACACCCTTGTCCGCATGTACCACGGCCCGGAGGAGGCCGACCGGGCGCAGGACGAGTTCGTGGCCGTCTTCCGGCGCGGGGAGCTCCCCGCCGACATCCTGCCCATCACCCTGTCCACGTCGGAGCTGTCCCCGGAGGGGACGATGTGGATCGCCCGCCTCCTGGTCCAGCTCGGGCTGGCGTCGTCGACCAGTGAGGCGCGCCGCCTTGTGCTCCAGGGCGGGGTCAGGGTCGACGAGAACCGGGTCACCGACCCCGCCGCCGACGTGGCCGTGAAGGACGAGATGGTCGTGAGGGTCGGGAAGCGCCGCGTGGCCAAGGTGCGCCTCAAGGACTGAAGGCGGGCCGGGCCGGCCGGCGCGGAGCCGGACACTTGCCGCCGGGGCCCGAATACAATTCCCCGGGTGATGGCGTTGCGCCGGCGTTTCTGGCTCGGCCGCCCGAGCGGCACGGGGCCGCCCAGGGGGAGGCTCATCCTGGGGTTCTGGCCCAGGCGCCCCGGGCTGTCGAGAGGAGTGCGCCTCGCCGGCGCGCGGGCGGGCGCCCGGCGGGGTGCGGGAGGAGGGGGACGGCCGGCCTTCCGGCCCGTCCGGGCCGCGGGGCCCAAGGCGAAGGTGGCCTCGGCCCTCATCGCCGTCCTCGTCCTGGGGAGCCTGGCCCTCCTGCTCCTCGACGTCCTCCTCTGGCCGACCCTCCGGACCCTGACCGAGGCCGAGCTCCAGAACCTGACCGTCGGTCTCATGTACGAGGCGGTCAGCGGGGAGGTCTCCGACCTCGGGTCCGAGTACCGGAAGCTCTTCCGGGTCGAGACGGACGAGCACGGCCGGGTCACCGTCATCCAGCCGGACACCCCGGCCATCAACGACCTCGCGGCCCGGGCCACGGCCGCCGTCCAGGAGGCGGTCGCCGAGCTCGAGGGTGTGACCATCTCCATCCCCCTCGGCCGGGCCCTCGGCAGCCGGCTCCTCGGCGGCTACGGCCCGAAGATCCACGTGAAGGTGTATCCCCTCGTCGTCCAGGATGTGCGCATCTGGGACGTCTTCGAGTCGGCCGGCATCAACCAGACCAGGCACCGCATCCATCTCAGGGTCACCCTCCGGGCCAGGACGGCCATCCCCTTCCTCTACTCCGAGGTCACGGTTGAGAACGACTTCCCCGTCGCCGAGGCGGTCATCGTCGGGCCTGTCCCGAGCCTCTGGATCGGCCAGGGCCTCCTCACCGGAGGAGCGGTCCAGGGCGGCGGGGGCTAGGGCCGCTCCCTCCGCCGCCGCCGGGCCAGACGGGCGAGGGCGGCCCGCCGCACGCCGAGCGCGACCTGCCCCCAGACGGAGGCGGCAACGACCCAGGCCCATTCCCGGAGGCCGAGGGGAGCCGTCTTGAAGAGCGGGGCGAGGGCCGGGACGTAGACGACCGCCAGGAACATGGCCAGCGAGACGGCCGTGGCCCCGACCAGGTACCAGTTGGAGGAGAGAGGGACCTCTGTGAGGCCCCGCCGCTCCGACCGGCAGTCGAAGGCATGGACCAGCTGGGAGATGACGAGGGTGGCGAAAGCCACCGTCCGGGCGAGGGCGAGGTCCCGCCCCGAGGCCTCCAGGGCCAGGGCGAAGGCGGCGAGGGTGGAGAGGCCGATGATGACGCCCCGGGCGATGATCTTGAGGCCCAGCCGGTGCGCGAAGACGCCCTCCTCGGGGTCGCGCGGGGGGCGCAGGGCCACGTCGCGCTCCGGCGCCTGGAGGCCGAGGGCCATGGCCGGCAGGCCGTCGGTGACGAGGTTGACCCAGAGGATCTGGATGGGAAGAAGGGGGAGGGGGAGGCCTAGGAGGGCTCCGAGGAACATGGTGAGGACCTCGCCGGTGTTGCAGGAGAGAAGGTATCTGATGAAGCGCCGGATGTTGTCGTAGATGACCCGCCCCTCCTCGAGGGCGGCGATGATGGAGGCGAAGTTGTCGTCCACGAGCACCATGTCGGAGGCCTCCCGGGTGACGGCCGTCCCCGTCCGGCCCATGGCCACCCCTATGTCGGCCTCCCTCACCGCGGGGGCGTCGTTCACCCCGTCGC